>JBGSNT010000081.1:0-29801 GCA_041739575.1 Nodosilinea sp.
TTCGATGCCTATTGGCAGTTCCACAAACTCCAGGAATTCAAACGCAATCATCTCGCCCGCTTCCAGGAGCCCGAACGGTTCTTAAACGGCTAAATCGGGAAGGGATATTTCATTACTTCAAAAGAGCCGCACCCAAAGCCATTGGAATCCTCGGCCTTTCTGATCTATCCAGTGCGGGATGTCTATCGGCGGGCCAAGGAATTTTGGGCTTCGACGCTGCCCCAGCATCGGGGTCAAACCCTGCTGGTGGTCAGCCACGGCGGCACCATTCAAGCCCTGGTGAACACTGCCCTGGGCCTGCCGATGATGCAGCACCACGAGATGCAGCAGACCCACAGCGGCCTGACGGTGATCGACTTTGCGGCCAATGATGCTGCTCTGGCCCTCGGTGCGGGCCACCTGCACCTGCTCAACCTGACCACGCCCCTGGGCGAACAACTGCCCAAGCTGAAGGCGGGCAAGCAGGGGCTGCGCCTGGTGCTGCTGCCCTGCCAGACGGGCACCCGCCCCGACCCGGCCCTGGCGCAGCTGGTGCAGGGCCACCCCATCGCTGCCTGCGTGGTGGAAGACCATCCCTGCTGCCACCCCAACCAGCGCACCCTCCTAGCCCACCACCCCGCAACCGTCACCATCTCAGTGGGCCGGGCCGACTTTTTGCACCACTGGCAACGCTCGCTCCTGCAATCCCTACAACAGGCTCCCCCCGCCGAACTGACCACCGTGGCGGCGGTGTGTCACCAGGCCCATGCCGAATCCTTTTTGCGGGGGGTGATGGGTCGCCCCCTGCCGCTGCTGCCCAATGCCCTCACGGTGCTGCACTACCCCGGCGTCGGGGTGCGACCCATCCTCCAGACGCTCAATAGCCGCCCGGTATCTGGCGACGGTTAATAGGTCGTCATGCCGCCCGATGTCTTGGAGGGCAAACGCCGTTTGCCCCTACATCATCCCCCCATCACCCCCTACTCCCCACCCCTCACCCCACGGAGACTCCCATGCAATCCTCCACCTCCCCCATCCTCGTCACCGGAGCCGCTGGCTTTATTGGCTTTCATGTCTGCAAAGCCCTGCTCAATCAAGGCCATCGAGTGGTCGGCGTCGATAACCTCAACGCCTACTACGATGTCACCCTGAAGCTGGCCCGCATTGATGAGTTGCGGCCCTACGCAGGGTTCCAGTTTGAGCGGTTGGAGTTGAGCGATCGCCCTGCCACCGAGCAATGTTTCGCCCGCCATCGGCCCCAGTGGGTGGTGCATCTGGCGGCCCAGCCCGGCGTCCGCTACTCCATTGAAAATCCCCATGCCTACGTCGATAGCAACCTGGTGGGATTTGTGAATGTGCTGGAGGGCTGCCGTCACCAGGGGGTTGAGCACCTGGTCTACGCCTCCTCCAGCTCGGTCTACGGGGCCAACCGTACCCTGCCCTTTGCCACCGACCAAAACGTCGATCGCCCCATCAGCCTCTATGCCGCCACCAAAAAGGCCAACGAACTCATGGCCCACACCTACAGCCACCTCTACGGCATTCCCATGACCGGGCTGCGGTTCTTCACGGTCTATGGCCCCTGGGGCAGACCCGACATGGCGATGTTCAAGTTCACGAAGGCGATCGTGGAGGGTCAGCCCATCCAGCTCTACAACTACGGCCAGATGGAGCGCGATTTCACCTACATCGACGACATTGTGGAGGGGGTGGTGCGGGTGCTGGTTCAGCCGCCAGAAGCTGCGGCCCCAGAGAGCGAGAACCCGGCCCTAGCTCCCGCCCCCCACCGCCTGTTCAACATTGGCAACAACCGCCCGGTAGCCCTGCTGCACTTTGTCGAAACCCTGGAAGCAGCCCTGGGCATCACCGCCCAAAAGCAGCTGTTGCCGATGCAGCCGGGGGATGTGCCCGCCACCTACGCCGACATCGCCGACCTCACTGCCGCCGTGGGCTTTGTGCCCCGCACCCCCATTGAGGTGGGTATTCCCAAGTTTGTGGACTGGTACTGCCGGTACTACGGTGTGAGCAGCGGTGAAGACCGTCGGTTGCTTGCCAGCGCTACCGCCGCCTAGGGGGACATCTTGACATTTCCCAAGACAACCCGCTCGGATGGGCCGATTGGATACGCTTCAATGACCCAATGGATAGGGATAGTGCTACTACCTTCTGTAATCGTTCTGGGCCATTTCCCGGAGATCGCCAGCGCAGCCTCCATCCCTCCGACCTCCGAACCCGCATCGCTGACCGAGAACACAGGATCCCTCGCCCAAAGCACTAGCGTCTCTGACCTGAGCGATGTCACGCCCGCCGACTGGGCCTACCAGGCGATGCAGAGCCTGGTAGAGAACTACGGCTGTTTGCAGGGCTACCCTGATCGCACCTGGGGGGGCGATGGCCCCCTCACCCGGTTTGAATTTGCCGCCGGACTCAACGCCTGTCTTGCCGTCATGGCTCGGCTGTCCACCCAGGAGGCTGTTGCCCCGGGCGATCTGGCCACCCTGACCCGCTTGCAGCGGGAATTTCAGTCCGAACTGGGGGTCTTGTCGGCCCGCGTCACCACTCTGGAGGCGGAAACCGCCACCCTCCAGGCCCAGCAATTCTCCACCACCACGCGGCTCCAGGGTCAGGCAGACTTTAATCTGGGTCTGCCCTTTGACCCCATCGCCGTCTTTGACAACGACAACGACCCCGAGGTGGTGGAAAACAGCGTCAGCATGGCCGCCCGCGCCCGGCTCAACTTTGACACCAGCTTCACGGGCGACGACCGCCTGCGCCTGCGGCTGCAAAGTCGCAGTGGAGATTTTCTCGATCCCTTTGGGGGCTTGGCTGACGGCGGGGATGGCGACTACGAAGTCGAACTCACCGATTTTTATTACCAGTTTCCCCTGGGCGATCGCATCGACATTACCCTGTCGGCGCGGGGGCTACAGGGCAGCGACTGGGTGACTAGCACCATCCTGCCCTACGACGGCCCAGCGACAGCCAGCGCCGCTGCGCCAGGGTTCTACGACTCCGGCGGCAGCTCTGGCAACGGGGCTGGCCTGGGCATCAGCCTGGAGCTGACCAATGACTGGGTGTTGGATGCGGGCTACACGGCGTCGAACAGTGGGGGAGCGACCAACCCGGCGATCGGCCTGTTTGCTGCCAATAGCCAAAGCTATATCGCCCAGCTCAGCTACCTGGGCGATGGGGCGATCCAGGCGGGCCTGGTCTACTTGCACAGCGATCAATCTGACGAATTTGCCGGGGGGCGATCGGGCGCAGTCAATACCTACGCCGGGTTGATCAGTCTGGAACTGGGCGACGTTTTTCTTGCGGGCCACGGCGCGTACCAGGTCTTCAACGGCGGCACCGACTTGAGCTGGACGGTGGGCCTGGGCGTAGAAGATTTCTTAGTCGATGGGTCTCAGCTGGGCCTCTACGGCGGGCAGCTGCCCCAGCTAGAAGACTACGTCAACAATCCCCTGGTGATCGAGGGCTATTTTGAGATTCCGATCAACCCATTTCTGACCATTACCCCGGCCCTGGTCTACGGCGAGGCCAATCTGCGTAACGACAGTGGCACCCGCACCGATGACACCAGCTTTTACGGGGTGATTCGAGCAACCTTTACGTTTTAATCGCCGGGGCCGATCACTAAATAAAGATGGCGATTGCCGCCACGGCCTTTTCTCAGCGGAGCTTTCGCTACACTCTAAAGCGATTAACTGCCTCGGTATAGCGAATAGGTAAGACGTATTCCAGATTTTCACTGGGGCGAGCAATAATATGGGTGGACAACAGGTCGCCGCCGTTGACTCGCTCAACAGATGCAATGCCAGCAGCCAAGGAAGCCTGGACTGCAGAAACATTGCCCCGGATAATTACTGTTACACGACCATTACCAATTTTTTCATAGCCAACCAAGGTGACATGAGCCTGACTGCCTGACACATCTTTAGGTGGCCTCCGAAGGAGGTAGTTGGCAGCGGAGGGACTGGATCCTAGAGAACCAGATGCGGTCATAGTACTGAGCTTCAGCTTTTTTAGAAGCGAAACAGGGTTCAGGGTCAAGGATGAATAGGGCGATGGGCTGAAGCAACGAACGCCCTTTGTTGACAGCTCCCTTGAGCCAGCGGAGCCCGATTTTGAGATAGCTGATGCCGCGAGTCCAATGAGGGTCAACCTGAGTGCGGAGACCATCGAGCTGAACTGCCATGCCCTGGGTCGTGCCATAGAGGATGGCAATAGCGGCGACCAGATAGAGCCGTTCAAGGGCCTGAGCTGAGCGGATACCGGAGGCTTCTAGCTCAAAGACCCCGGATTTTGAATCGAGGAAAAGTTCCTCGACCCGAAACCGCAAGGCATACTGCCACAAGGTATTGAGGGACGGCGGCTCATCGGTGATGACGGCCCAGGGCTCCTTGACGCTTTTGACATTGGCCAGCACCAGGTTGCAGCGCCAGCGACCATCGCTCCAGAGGCCAACGCCGTCATAGAGTCGGGCTTCGCCTTTGGGGGGCCAAAGAGTGCCGACTTCAATAGGATGACGGCGGGGGCCATGCACCACGACATCACTGGGTAATCGTAAACAATAGTGCCAGGTGCTCTGACTCAGCCATGCCAGCAGGTCATGGTTGGCAAACCCTCGGTCGGCCAATAGCATCACATCGGGATAGGCCTGCAATAGCCGATGGGCCAATCGCAGCATCGGCAAATACCGTTGAGCACTGACGGTGGCACTGGGATGCTCCAAAACCCGCCATATCAGGGGCACGGCTCGTCCACAACAGGTCACCGACAGATGAATCATGCAGTAGCGATTCCATAGCACCGTAGTATCGAGCGCTAGATAGAGCCGCCGTCCTTTCCAGTGATGGATGGCCGACAGCACCAAGGGCACGTACAGACTTTTTATCCGCACCCGGCGATTGCTCATGAAGCGCTGCCACCGTCGTTCGGTGCTTTGCGCCTGGCGGGCGCGACTTGGCACATACGCCTCCCACTCCGGCAGGCTCAACTGACCGCTGCACACTACCGCCGTCACCATCCACGCCAGCGCTTTGAGGTGGCGCAGGTCACGGCAATAGCTATATTGACGCAGCAGTGGCAGCACTTGATCATAGAGGCAGGTAGTGGCTGGCATGGTACAGACCCTGAGATATCGCAAATTTCAGCGTCTCATGTCAGCTCTCCCTTTCCCCCTCACTGGACGAGGTTTCAAGCCTTTCAACCACTTGTGTCAGGCAGCCAGGACATGAGCTGCTTTAACCATAGCATCGGCAGCCTCGACTACAGCAGGAAAGCCTTTAGTTTCCAGCATTCCAATAGCAATTGACATAATATTCTCCTAATTGGTTTTCTTTTTGTTAATAGATAAGCAGGTGATAGCTGTTGTTGATTTCAGCTTTTGCACCCGTCTCGGTAAGCCGAATCAGTTAATGAGTTGAGTGTAATCTCAAAGCTGTATAGTGCGGCAATATCAGCACTGTTGCTAGAAAATCGCCGCAGAGATTCCCTCGTTTTTTGAGATTTCATGGTTTAGCTTCAATAGTGGATGTTGTGGGTTTGCGGTTTGAGCGGGTAGATAGCGTTGGGGCTTAGGTCGGAGCGATCACCAAAAAAATGGTGCTGCTGGTAGGTATAGATAGTTGAGAGAACTCTAAGTGCCGCCGATCCGAGCCTCAACCAGGGCTTTCCCAGCCTGAAGTGTGAGGTCGAGCGTGCTGTAGGTATGCCCATCACAATGCTGGGTTCCCTTTGGGTCAAAACAGGCCACGGTATAGGAGTTTTGCCCTGAGTAGATAGGGACAATCAGCCATCCTTCCCAGTCGATTCCCTGGGCATAGAGATATAACTTACTGCCACCGTAGAGAGATTGCAGCTCGGCAAATTCTTGATTGTTGATGGTGTATTCCATCGCCTCGCCTATGTTCCTAAAGATTGCGTAGACGTTGTGGGGGTAGCGGACTGAGCCGCTATACCGACTTTGGCCTGTACCAGCTGAATGCCGCTGGCGATCGCCGCCTGGATGCTGGCATGGTTTTCCCAGTGGATGTGTCTCACTCCGGTGGGGGAAAAGTAGCTGACGGTGTACTGCCCTTGCCGCCAGCGCATCGGCACAATCAGCCAGCCTGACTGGAGCTGGCTGTTTTGGTAGAGGTGGGTGCCCTTGCCGCAAAACCGCCGCAGAGATTCCATTGTTTTTCGAGATTTCATGGCTGTGTAAATGACCGACTGTGAATGCGACATTGTCCTCAGCAGATTCAGCAGTGGGATCTGGTGGGGAACTAAATCTTGTCATCAGGGCTACCTACTGATCGTCTACCCCTTTTCAGAAAGGGTGGGTTTACGGCGGCGGAAAAGCCCCATCATCTGAAAGCCCGTGATCAGTAGCGCCAATAGGCTGACACCCACTGCCAACACGTAGAAGGGGCGCAGGGTATGCCCCAGCCAGGAGCCTTGGTGAATCCTCATCAGCACATCGATTTGATCCTCGCCTAGGCCAAACCAGGCCCGCCCCAGGCGGTAGCCCATGCCGGTCAGCACCGTGACCAGGATGGGCAGTGCCGCCATCACCGCCAGCAGGCGATGGAACCAGCGATGGTTTTTGGGCGAGGCAATCCGACGCGGGTGAGCTATGGCCATGGCTAATCCTGTGCCGAGTAAGCCCAGCAGACCCAGTCCCACCAGCAGGACGTACAGTGGCACAAGTGGCTTGCCCAGATAGCGGCCTTCGTGCAGGGCCAACATCCAATCCCCCAGGGATTCGGACAGGCCGAACCAGCTGTGCCCTAGGCGATAGCCCATCCCGGTGAGAGTGGTCAGCAGGATAGGCAGCAGGAGCACAGGGGCGAGATTACGGTGGAGTTGGCGAGATTCTTTTTTCATCATGATCCAGGTGGTGAGTTAAGGCGAGTTGTGGTGCGAGGAGAGAGCTGTACTGTTTGTCCTAGGTGGGCAGCATGGCCACCACTTCTCCTGCCAGAGTCACGAAGTACAGCTCGATGGCCAGGTCGGGATAGCGAGCAGCGATCGCCCCAGCGGCCCGACCCAGGTAATCCCCATGCACCTGCCGCTCGCGCACCGGGTCGAGGCTGAGGGTGGCATCTACCTGACTGGCGTAGGCACCGCAGTCCTGGTGGTCAAGAATAATCACCCGCTCGATCTGGTGCAGCTGCTTAGAGAGGTCGAGCTGATCCCAAAAGGTCTCGGCCTCGGCGGTGTGGGGAAACCCCGCCAGGGCGAGGGATGCCCCTGCCAGAGCCGTCCAATCGTACTGATGGGCTAGCTGGTGTTGGGCCAGAAAGTCGTGCTCAGTCTCCATCACCCGAAAGTCGATGCAGCTCAGCACCAGGGCCTTGGCATGGTGGGGTTCCGCCTGGGCGGATTGGGGTCTGCCGAAGAGGGGCAGCGCCACGGCCCCCACCAGCCCCGCCCGCAAAAACCAGCGGCGGCTGTGGCAGCAGCGACAAGATTGGGCAGCGGTCATCGGCATTGGTTCTCCAGTTTTTCCCGCAGGCGATCGCCAATCATGCCTTTGAGGGCCGACAGCTGCATGTACAGGCATTGCAAATTGGCTTCGCGAGCCGCACCAAAGGGAGCCTGATTGAGCCGCTCAATCTGCTGTCGAATGATGATCAAGCGCTGCTTGGCATGAGGCAAAAAGACATCCAGGTCAGTCTCGTTGGCGAGGGCATCGAGTCCCTGGGTGACAGGTTGGGTAAACGGCATGGCAGTAACCTTTTGGCGATAACGTTTGAGGTGGCTGACGTTGGAATGCCTAAGCGATTTTGAATCGGGAGGCTGGGCGGCCTGCTAACAAGACCCATGCTTCGCTCGATGGCTCATCGAGCAGCATTTTGATCACTGAGAGTTCAGCATAGAGTTCGAGCATGTCGCCAATGGGAATATTGAACTGGCGAGAGCTTTGGAAAGTATTAATTCGCTGAGTCAAAGCTGACAATCGCTGCTCGATGGCATTCAAGCTATCTTTCGTATGCTGCATTTCCAGGCCAGGAAGGCTTGAAAATGGCAACGGACAGTGACAAAAAGAGACGGTAGAGGGTTCAAGCATGATGATCAAAGCACCCTGAGACATAGTGAGAGCAATGCCTACGATTCCAGGTTGACCAGCAGTTTGGACGAGGTTGAATCAGCGGATTCTGTGGGGAGATGCTGATCAGGGCTGAGGGAGTGAATCGCCGCATCGGTGGTGTCGAAGCAATTCTCTGCGCCGATGTGCGCCAGTAATCCGCTGCGCTCTAGCAGATGCTCCACCTCGGGCTGTAGACCGCTGAGGATGAGGCGGCAGCCCCGGCGTTCCAGGTCGTGGTAGATGTCCTCCAGGGCCACCAGCCCGGTGGTGTCCATATTTGGCACAAAGCGCAGCCGCAGAATCAGGTATTTCACCTCCGGCTCATCGCGCAGAAAGGTGGCGAAGCGCTCGGCAGCCCCAAAGAACAGCGGCCCATCCACCCGGTACACGGCAATTTGCTTGCTCAGCTCCAGGGGCACCCCCGGCGGAAACGCCTCGGCCTCGGGCACCCGGCCCATGCTCAGATCGCTCATGCGCTTGATAAACAGCACCCCGGCGGCAATCAGCCCGACTTCTACCGCTAGCACCAGGTCAAAGCAGATCGTAACCAGCCAGGTGAGCATCATCACCGCAAAGTCGGCGTAGGTGGCCCGCAGCAGCAAACCGATCGCCTCCCACTCAACCATCCGCACGCTGGTGACCATGAGAATGCCCGCCAGCGCCGCCAGAGGAATCTGGGCGGCTAAGGGAGCCAGCGCCAGCATAATTGCCGCCAGAGCCAGTCCGTGGATCACCCCTGACAGGCGGGTTTTGCCCCCGGCTCGGACGTTAACCGCAGTCCGTGCGATCGCCCCGGTGGCCGGAATGCCGCCGAAGAACGGCACCACCATATTGGCAATGCCCTGGCCAATCAGCTCGCGATCGCTGTTGTGTTTTTCGCTCACGGTCATGCCGTCGGCCACCACCGCCGACAGCAGCGACTCGATGCTGCCCAGGGCCGCCAGCGCCAGAGCCGGGTTGATCAACTCGCGAATCAGGCCAAAGTCATTCCAGTGGGGAATGCCGTGGGGTAGCGGCAGCGCCTGGGGAATGGTGCCAATGGTAGGCACCTGGAGGTGGAACCCAGCGGCGATCGCCGTTGCTAGGACCAGACCCACTAGCGAACCTGGGATGGGCGTGGAAAGCCTGCCCCAAAACAGCTTGGTGACGATCACCACCAGGGCTAGACCGACAGCGGCCCATTGGGTTGCCTCGACTTGGGTAATGGTCTGCCACAGCCCCGGCAAAAAGTGATCGCTGCGGGGCAGTTGCAGCCCAAAAAAGTTGTTTAACTGGCCAAAGAAGATGATTACCGCAATGCCGTTGGTAAAGCCTGCGGTCACCGGGTAGGGAATAAACTTCACCAGCCGCCCCAGCTTGGCCATCCCCAGGGCGACCTGAATCAGCCCCGCCATCAGCCCCGCCAGCCAGACTTTCTCAATGCCGTACTTGGCGACAATGCCGATCAGCACCACAGCCATCGCCCCGGTGGGGCCGGTAATCTGCACGGGGGAGCCGCCGAAGATCGCCGCCAGCGTACCCGCCACGATCGCGGTGTAGAGGCCCGCTTTGGGGTCTACACCGCTGGCGATCGCAAAGGCCAGGGCTAGCGGCAGCGCCACGATGGCGGCGGTCAAACCGCCGGTCACATCACCTCGCCAGTGGCGAAAAACCCGGAACCACCCCTGGGAAACCGTCAACTCTGTCATGGGTACAAAGAACCTCCTCGGTTCATATTTCAAATAGGAAAAACGAGCCAGCGGTGCAGCAAGGAATCTGGCCACAAACAAGCAAGGAAGAAGACAAAAGGGGCAGAACGCCCCTGGCTATACGCAAGGAGACCGAAACACGATCCATTAGCCGAGCCTGAAGCGTTCGACCCATACGGCATCGCTCAGCCTAAGTATACACAGGTTGCAATCTTCATATCTAGCTATCTTCAAAATCTTGCAGATAGCTAGATATTCATGCTAGGGTTTACCCAACGGCATCTCTAGCCCAACTGGATGACTGTCCGTGGCATAGTCTGTGGGCATCAGCGCTTTGGAATCATGCCCACACTTTCTTCTTCTGCCGCCCGCTCCAACCCCTGACGGGAAGCGCCGCCGGGGCTCATTCCACCGCTTCAGTGAGTTTGTTCATGCACATTCGTACAGAACTGTTTCGGCGGCAGCTAGTCCGCCAATTTACCCCCGTCTCCCCCGACCCCGCCGCTACGCTGTGGTGCATCATTCGCCCCCAGCCGTCTTTCAAAAGCGTGGTCGTCGCCCGCTTCTCCTCCCGCCCCAAGGCTGAAACGCACCTCAATTTCCTCAAGCACAGTCGCCCCGATACCCCCTATGAAATCATGTTCGACGCCACCGACTGAGCTTCGCAGGGTGGGCACTGCCCATCACCCAAATGCTTCAAGCCATCACTTCCTGTCTCGGCCCTCGTGGCCAGGAGTCCCCATGCTAGATATTCATATTTTTGACGTTGATCGCGGTTTTTGTGCAGCCATCGACCGCTACAACCACCACAGCATTTTGATCGACACCGGCTCTAACACCCATACCGGCTTTAGCCCCTGGCAGCATCTGCTCAAGCGTCAGTGTCGCACCATTGACTGTCTGGTGGTGCCCGCCTACAGATCAGACCATTTGGCAGGTGTTCAACCCCTGCTAGATCACTGCCTTGAGCATGGCCTAAACATTAATTTATTGGTCGCTAATCCCACGGTAGAAATTGATCAATATCCTGAGCTTAAAGCCGCTTCCCTGTGGGCTAAAAACTCTCTAGATGTCACGACAAAAATGCATCCTGAGTGCCAGAAAATTAGCCAGCATATGAAAGTTGATGACGTAGACCTCGCTTTCTTTTGGAATGCTCAGGACACCTATCATGACACGCACGACCTGAGCTTGGTGACGTTTGTCTCCTACGACGATATTGAGATTGTGTTCCCTAGTAACCTGACGGCAGCGGGCTGGCGCGCCCTGCTCCAGTGCGAAGATTTTCGCACCCACTTGCGGCGGGTTAACACGTTTGTGGCGTCTAACCACGGCGACGAAAGCGGCTACTGCCCTGAGGTGTTTAACTACTGCCGCCCTGAAGTAGTGCTGATCTCGAATGACGGAAACGAGCGAGTGTCTCCGGCGATGTTGAACCAGTACAAAATCCACGCTAAGGGAGCATCGGATGGCGTCTGCGAGCGTAAGGTGCTCACCACCTACGACAACGGCACCATTACGATTTCAAAGTGTTTAGATCGCGTACGCCACATTACCGCCAAGTCGTTGACGCACCAGCTTGAGTCTGTAGCCTGAAATGCCCAATGCTAAGCTATCTGAAGAGATTCACAGTTACAAACCTGGCTTCAGACCCATGACCTTTAAGCCCAGTTATTTCAAGGCAGACCTGTTTAAGGTGTTGTCTAACCCGGTGCGGATTCAAATTCTCGATACCCTGCGGGTGGGCGAACAGAGCGTGGGCTACATCGCCGAATGGCTGGAGCTAGAAGCCTCGGCGGTGTCTCAGCAGCTCTCGGTACTGCGCAGCCGCAACCTGGTAGTCAGCCGCAAGCAGGGCAACTTTGTCTTCTATGCCGTGCGCGACCCGGCCATTTTCAAGGTGCTCGACGCTGCCCTGGAGGTTTTCAACAATCACCTGGTGGATGTGCGCGACGCCCTCGAACAGCTGGAATAAGCCACCTCTCACCCCTTCACCCCCTAACCCTCACTCCCCATGCCTCTATCCCTCGCCCCGCCCGAGACGGCAACCGCTGTCTCGGAGAATCGTCTCGTGCTTGCTGCCCAAAATCAGCCCATTGATCGCCTAGTGCTTGCTGCTCAAAATCAACCTGTTGATCGCCCGCCTGTGTGGATGTTGCGCCAGGCGGGTCGCTACCTCAAAAGCTACCGAGATTTGCAGGAAAAGTACCCATCCTTTCGCGATCGCTCCGAAATTCCCGACCTGGCGGTGGAGATTTCCCTCCAGCCCTACCGGGCCTTTCAGCCCGACGGAGTGATTTTCTTCTCTGACATTCTCACGCCCCTGGCGGGGATGGGGGTAGCCTTTGTGATCAACGATCACAAAGGGCCTATTTTGGCTAATCCAGTGCGCTCTCAAGCTCAGGTGGACGCCCTCCGCCCCCTCAACCCCGAGGCATCTCTACCGTTTATTGGCGAAATTTTACGCACCCTCTGCAACGAGTTGCAGGGGCAGGTGCCGGTCTTGGGCTTTGTCGGCGCGCCCTGGACTCTAGCTACCTACCTGGTGGAAGGACAAAACTCAACCCACTACAGCATCATCAAGACCATGGCGTGGCAAGAGCCCTTGTTACTGCACCAGATGCTGGCCGAACTGGCTCACTCTATCGCCAATTACGCCCTCTACCAAGTTCGAAATGGGGCACAAATTATTCAGATCTTCGACTCCTGGGCAGGCCACCTGACGCCCCAAGACTATGCCACCTTTGCTCTGCCTTACCAGTGGCAAGTAATCCGAGCCATCAAAGCGATTTACCCTGAGGTACCGGTTACCCTGTGCGTCCACGACAGCGCCGCCCTGCTGCCGTTGATGGCAAAATCTGGGGCCGATGTCATTCACGTTGACTGGGCAATCCCGATGGCGCAGGCGCGAGCGGTGCTGGGCGATCGCCCTGTGCAAGGCAACCTTGACCCCTGCGTGCTGCTGGGGTCAAGGGAGTTGATCCGCGATCGCACCCTCGATGTCATTCGCCAGGCCGGTCCCCAAGGCCACATCATGAACTTGGGCCAGGGCGTTTTACCCAACACCCCCGAGGAGAATGTGCGCTATTTCTTTGACACCGTCCGCAGCGCCCCCTGCTGTGGCTAAAACTCCAAAGCGTAAGATGACGCTATCCACTTGATTGAGAAAAGCCCGTGATTATTTTGTGGATAGGCGTGATTGTGGTTGGCGTCGCGGCCATTGTCTGGGGCGCGGAAACCTTTGCCGAACACTTGGGCACTGCCGCTGTGCGGCTGCGGGTAAGTAGCTTTGCCCTGGCCCTGCTACTGGCGGGGGCCGAACCCGAAGAACTGGCCACCACTGTCGCCGCTACCCTCCGGGGTGCCCCGGCGATCGCCTTCGGCGACGTGATTGGGGCCAACATTGCCATTTGCCTGGTGGCGCTAGGGGTCGGTGCCATTGTCGCTCCGCTGCCCTTTGGGCCGCGAGTGTTGCGCTATGCCCTGGTGGGGTTGCCCATTGGTGCAGTGGCCGTGGCGTCAATTTGGGATGGCCAGGTGTCGCGGCTGGAGGGGCTGGTGCTGCTGGCGCTCTACGGCCTCTACATTGGCATTATCTGGATGCTGGAGCGCCATCCCCCCGCTCTAGGTGAAACCGGCGTTTTAGAGGAAGCCGCAGAAGCCTTAGCTGAGCAATCGGTGCTGCAGGGCCGGGTAGGGCGAGAACTGTTGCTGGTGGGGGCTGGCCTGGTGGCGATGGCGGTGGGGTCGGTACTGCTGGTCGAAGCGGTGCGACAGATCACCCACGTTGAGGCCACCCAACTCACCCTGGCGCTGACCATTGTGGGATTTGCCACCGCCTTTGAGTTGGTGATTCTCTGCTGGTCGGCAGCCCGCAAAGGGGCCACCGAAGTGGTCGTCGCCGGAGTGGTGGGATCTTTTGCCTACAACGTCACCATGACCCTGGGGGCCGCAGCGGTAATTCGGCCCCTGGCGATCGCCGATGCCACCCTGTTGCACCGACCGGCGATCGCCATGCTGGCGGCTCTAGTCCTGGCCCTGGGGCTGGCCCTGCCCAAGCAGACGATCAGCCAGACTGCTGGGTGGGTGCTGGTGGTCGCCTATCCTGTCTTTTTAATTGCCATGTTCTGGAGATAGTTGCAACGAGTCTGACCAGCTGGACAGCAAATACTCCAAAAACACCGACGCACCGGGAGACAGGCATTTTCCTTTCAGGTAGGCCACATGCCACTGCTTCCGTAGTGAAAATTCGGCAACTGGCAAAATGGCGAATTCAGTCGCTAGCTCTGCCTCAGACAAGCTGGTTGAAGGTAGTACCGCAATGCCTAGCCCCGCTCGAATACTGGCCTTAATGGCCTCTTGGCTGCTCAACTCCAGGCGACGGCGTACAGTTATCGACTGAGCCGCAAAAAAGTCTTCCAGCAGCTGCCGACTGGCTGAACCCAACTCACTCAAAATCCAGGACTCCTGAGCCAACTGCTGAGGGGTTACCACCTGCTCCGCCAGAGGGTGTTGCCGGTGGGTAACAACGTGTAGCGGCACATTCATACAGGGGAATGCCTCGACCCCATTCAAGGCTGGTGGTAGGCCAAACAGATAGACATCGTCTTGATTTTGCTGAATCCACTCCAGCAATTCCTGGTGGTTCCCAATCCGCATCGACAGTTCTAGCCCTGGATAGCTATCCATAAAGGGTTTGAGCCGCTGTACTAAGGCCGTCTTGCCGCTCTCAACCGTAGCCACTTTCACCATCCCCGTCTCCAACCCTCGAAAAGCTGTCAGGGCATCATCTAAGGTCGAGAGATCAGCGATAACCCTTCGGCAGGTGGCCAAAAAAGTATTCCCGGCCAAGGTCAGACAAAGCTGCTTGCCCACCATTTCAAACAGCGGCAGCCCGATAGCCTTCGATAACTGCTTAACCTGAATCGAAACCGTTGGCTGGGTTAAAAACAGTTCCTCAGCAGCCTTGGTATAGCTACCGTGGCGAGCCACGGCTTCAAAAACCTCCATCTGGTGCAGCGTAATGCCCTTTGTTACGGGAGGTTGCTGAGCCATAGCGAGCAGGTCACAGTAAAAATACTCATCAATTTTAGCAACATAAAAGTTGTTAAAGTGTAGGGGCTGCTCGATAGTCTTTTGGGGTTCCCGTTAATTCGTTGGCATTAGCCATCGCTATCTTGACTCTTGTTGGTCTTTTGGCGGCGCAGTAGTGAAGCCGCTACTGCGATCGCCCCGCTGACCCCCAGCACCGCTGCCCCAATCGCTATGAATTGAGCCCATGGCCCTGAGGATGGGTTGGGTTCTGGAGAGGTTGGAGTTTCTAATGCGTCGCCCGGTGCGGCGGTAGGGACGGTGCTCTCGGATTGGGGGACAGCGGCACTGCCTACGGCGACCACAGTGGTATAGCTCAGCTCAAAGGGAGTGAACGTGGCCTCAGCCCTGGGGCGGCCCGTGAGTACAATTTGGTATTCGCCCACCGCAGGAAACGTGATCTCTGCCCCAGGGATATTTTGAAACTGCTCGGGGGATATCGCTTGCAGGGTAGGCTGCATGACCGGAGCCGCCCCCGGCTGGTTGGTGGCATAGACAGCGAGGGCACAGTCACACTGCTCCAGGGAAATCACCTGGCCGCCCTGCTGGGTGAGCGCCACCCACACCCGCGCCGGTTCTCCGGCCTTGGGGCTGTGGTTGGGCTCTAGGTGCCACGTGCCCGCGACATCGCCCGATACCTCGGTCTTATGGGCCTGGGCAGGCAGCATCGCCAGGCTGCTGAGCAGTAGGGCCGACATCAGGCTAAGGCTTGGCGGGCGCATAGTATTTCTCCAGAGATAACAGTGACCAAAGCCCCCTCCAGCGCAACAGCAGCGCCAGCAAGGCAACGCTGACCAGGACAACCGCCCCCAGCCAGTGCTGGATAGAGCGCTCAAAACTGCCCAAATAGCTCGAACCCAAGAGCAGCACATGGGCCACCGCCAACACAAAAACGGGGATGCTGAGCAGATGGAGCCGTCGCCAGTAGTGACCCAGGCGGGTTTGAGCCCCATTGAAACTCGTCAGAGCCAGGGGCGTCATCAACCCCAGCGCGACAATGCCTGCCCAACCGCCCGCTTGCAGACTGGGCAAGAGAAACGGGAGTGCGGCCAGGTTCCACCCCATGGTTAGCATGTGGGCGACATGGGCCACCGAGAGAACAAAAGCCCCCACCCCCAGGGCGCGACGGTAGGCAAGCAGGGGCGACCACAGGTGGTTGAGGGGGCGAGCGACGAGGACCAAAAGCAGGCAAACCAACGCCCCATGGCCCGTGAAATCGACCATGTCGCTGTTTCTAAACAACGTCATCAAGCCAATCAGCAGGGTAATCCAGCCGCCGAGGCGAAACAGCTGCCCCCGGCGATCGGCGCTGACCCAGGCCGTAGAGACTCCGCCCCCCAGCATCATCGGCAGCGTCCCGACCCCAAAGGCTAACATAGTTGCCCCGCCCCGCCAGAGATTCGTAGTTTCGGCGGCTTTGAGCTGTGCCGCGTACAAAAAGCCGCAGGGCATCAACCCCCAGGCTAAACCCAGCAATAGCGGCGTCCACCGTTTGGGGCTTAGGGACAGGGCCTGCATGGCTCGACTGAGGCGATCGTGCCAGCTGGCCTGGGCCATAGGGTTGAGAAAGGGGACTTTGGGTATCTGGTTGGGGCTAATTTGCGCCAACCCCAACCAGATCAGCAACAGCCCGGTGACCAGGGCAACTCCTCGCCGTAGTGGGCTGCCAAGGCCCGCCATTTGCCCACTGGCCACCAGCACTGACCCCAGCGCCCCAATCATGAGGCCGACCAGGGCGTAGCTGATCAGCCGCCCCAGGTTGAGCAGCAGGTGAAACCCAACCTGCTGCTCAACCTGGGGGCAGTTGCAGACTGAGACAGCGAAAAGGCGACTGTAATTGGCCCGCACATGCCCAGGCAGTGTCCGAAACTGCCCAGGAATCCTAAACTGGCCATGAGCAACAGGTCGAGCATACCGGCGTTGCGGCGCTGAGAGGGTAGCTTTGAGGGTAACAACCCTGCCTGGACAGGCGGCTTGCGACGGCTTGTCTGTTGACGCTTGCGTTAGTGGTGATCTTGCTGAGCTGAAGGGTACCAGCCTTCAACCGTAGATAAATGCCTGAAAGCTTTTCTGAATAAACACTTTTAGGATTTTTGCAATAATTGACTCGAACCGTTGCAGCACAAGGGCTGGAGAGATTTATCTTCTCTAAAAAAAGCGCCAATTTGAAAGCACGTCATGCCGCTAGACTCTCTATCTTGATTTACAGGCAACAGACCTAACACTCTTCTCGTCTAGCAGCAAATTAGGCAGACCATAAAGGGAGGCTGAAGCCTAATGTTTCTGGCTACCCTTAGCAAAATAGAGTGCTCTATCGTTACATTGCCAGCCGGTATTTTGGGGGAATTCGACATGTGGCCAGTCAAACACGGGCAACCCTATGCCAATGAAATCGAACGGTGGATATACGCCAATTTTGTGGCAGCCTTCTTTGAAAAATTCGACGAGCTGCGCGACATCGACGTTGACGATCCGTTTGAGTGTATCGATGTCACAGAGCAGTTTAATGCCCTACCCAGCGACGCAAAGCTAGCGGCGGTCTGTGAATCGGCTATCGCAATTATGGATCCGTTATCTTCCCTGGGTGGGCAAAATGCCCTACTTGCTGAAGCGGGGGCGATTCCGTTTGAGTGCATGAAAGGTCTCATTTTTATGGAGATTGAAACGACCAAAGAGCTTGAGTCTATGGGCTCTCCCTCCCAATGGGGAGACTACTGGCGACGGCAGGTGCTCCTCTTTTTCTATGGTCTCCATGGCTTGTCGTTGGTAGACATGGTTGAGAACATTCTTTGTGAAGAGGCCATGGAGCAGGGCGAACTGTCTGAAGCCCTGATTCAATCGTGCAGCGCTCGGGCACAGGAGGTGGTTGACCAGAAAACCTATCTAGACTTTCTGACCTGGATTCCGAAGTCACCCCAAGACAACGATGTTGAACGGTGGAACGATCTGATTGAAAGTTACCTGATGGATGATCGCCTGTTTCAAGATCACGACTGGTTGATCAGTTTGCCTTCTTCCCATCCTGAATTGCCCGATGCGGCGGTGCTGGAGTTGCAGTTCAAAAATCAGGAAATTCAAGAAACGGTCGGCATTGCCCCAGCCTACTTTGACATGGGGCTGAGCCAACGGCAGCTTAAGCCCTGGCCAGATCTCAGGCGAAATCTGGAGACAAATTGGGTCGCGCCCCACCTACAAACCCCGGCGATTGTCCACAGAATTGTGAAGGCTCTGGGGCAAGGTCACTTGCTGGGGGCACATCCCGCCGAGGACAGCGAACCAGAGGCATGGCGTTCGGGTGCGCCTAAACGGGTGCAGGACTTGCTGGCGAAAACTACCTTTCGCGAAGGCTGCCACCTGGCGCTAAATATCGCTAAGCCGGGCGAGGCCGAACATCTGGTTCCGATCACCCACATCAGTGTTATGGACGCGGAGGCGGTCTATGGCGTGGGAGAAAAAATCTGCGAATTTGAGACTGAAGCTAGTGTCGCTGCGATCGGGGATTCACTAGGTCTTGAGAATCTGGAGGAGATTGTTGTGTTTGGTGTGGATACACTATCGCCGTCTCTGACCGACTGACACCAGCATCGATTGTCCCACCGCTGCCAGACGCTACTCGTCATCCTCCAAGAGCAGGCCGAGGTTGTGGGTGTCCATCAGCTCTTGATATTTGCTGGTCAGACTCTCCCGGAGGGTGTCCTCAACAATGCTGCTGACGGGTTGATCGCTAAGACCCGAGAGCGTCTTCAGCAACTTATCCAGACTGGGGGTGATGTAAAGGCGCAACTCGGTCTTCTTTTTCTTGGCCATTTCATCTGCCTAACAATTGCCCAGCGGTTTTACCCCAACAATCTTACCCAGCCTGATAGACGATTCCTGGTGTTCGACTTTTCTCGTTTTACCGAATTGACGAATTTATCTTATATTGAATCTGGAGCAACTCTCTAACGCCTCGGATTGACTTTTGACTCCTATCCCATAAGGAGTATTGCCTTATGTCGAATGCGTTCTCCTCGGGCCATCAACGGTGCGAGGGCACAGCTTCTGGAAGGCTCTGGACTGCCCACTGTCAAGCTTCGGGCCGTTCATTAGAACGGGCTCGGCAGGTTTTGGCTAACCCCAGCGTACTGCTTGGCAAACTGCACCTCACGCATCCTGGGCCAGGACTGCCCTCGAATTTTCCGTCCGTTGAAGCACCTTGCTTTGGCTATGGCGATCGCCTCCGCTGGGTTCCCCACGGCAACGCGACCGATTGGGGCTCGGTCATTGGCCGGTTCTACAGCTACGCCCCCCACAGCCGCCGCTGGCGGTGGTGCTACCTGATCTGGCTCGATCTTGCTTCCCCCAGTGCCGCCTGGGTCAGGACCGATATCGCCTGGGAAGACGACCTCGAACCCCTCGAAAATGAGGCTACCCGATGAATCCCCGCCCCCTTTCTCTCCGCGAACAGCGCCTAATCGAGCGGTACAGCTACTGCCAACTGGGCATGACGCCCCAGCGGTTTTACGCCAAGTGGCAGGTGATCCAGGAAGACATGGCCGCGATCTGTTCTCGCTCGGTCTCGACAGTGCGGGGCTGGTTTCGCAAAGGTCGTAGCTATCGTCGCCCCACCCCGGTTGACCTGCGCCATCTGGCCCTGATGGATTTTTTGCTCGACAATTTTGACCAAATTCCGCCAGACCTGCGGCAGGCCCTCTGTGCCACCGAGCAGGAAGACGATCACACCTAACCCAAGATTGTCAATATCACCGTGCTCTGTTTTGGCGAATCTCCCCTGGCTAGGGTGGCATTAACTGCACCACATTGACATATCGGGGAGGACAGTCGCATGAGCCAAGGGCACCGAATCATGGCTGATATCAAACGTATCCGGGCGGCGCTGGCAGAGCCAGGGCAAGGTTCGTATCGCCTGCAAAAGCTGCCTCGGCAGGCTGTTTGGCTCGTTCACTGTAGAAACAACAAAGCCTACCGGCTGACCTTCCAGACCGCGCCGATCAACGCCTGGACGCTGCATCCCCCAGATCGAGAGGCCTCTGAACTGTTAGGCAAGATTGAGCAGGCGCTGAAACCCAGCGCTGCCAGTGCCGGAGAGCGCGTGCAGTCTTACCCAAGGGAGGCTATAAGCGAGCAAGAGACTTACCGTTTAGAGAGCCAGCAGTATTCTTCATCTGCGGCCTACGAAGTGGAAGCTCCTACGGCCTACAACCAGCTGCTCCACCCCTGGTGCGTTGTTCAACTCCTCCCCCACATGCAGCGGCGCACCGTAGCCCGGTTTCGGCGTCGCAATGATGCGGATGCCCATTTGAAAGCCATGCGGCGGCTGAGCCCCTCGGCTCAGTACACCGTTATGTTTGATCCAGCTCCATCTGTCCCCTGCTTTACTCACGAGGAGCGCGGGGAGGCGTTTGCTTGAGAGCTGTGGGTAATCGCGTTGGCATCACCACTGAGTAGCAGTGGTTTCCATCAAACCGGCTGGTGCAGCAATGCCATGGTCTTGATGCCTTTTCCCTAGGGAAATGTTCATGGGATCTTGGCGGCGGTGAATCGGTTATCGGCCCAGCTGTTGATTTAGGCTCCAGGTGCAGTCACTCCTGGGAAAAAATCAGCACAGAATAGGGGCCAATCGACAACGCCCCGTGCCAGGGCAGCCCGTCGCGATCGCCCGACTCTGCGCTGACATCGCTGCTGGGGTGGTTAGCAAAGTCGTCGTTATAGCCCTGCCAATCGCTGTTAAACCGGAGC
Source organism: Nodosilinea sp. (assembly GCA_041739575.1). GTDB lineage: Bacteria > Cyanobacteriota > Cyanobacteriia > Phormidesmidales > Phormidesmidaceae > Nodosilinea. Next base: position 20,575 of record JBGSNT010000081.1, read on the forward strand.
CGCCAGGTGCCCCCCGCCGGAAAGCCAAGGGTGTAGTCCTCCTGGGCATCGTGGTAGAAGTTGGCGACCACCACCACATCGTCGCCGGGGCCACCTTGATCCCAGCGGTGAAAGGCGATCACCTTGCGATCGTCGTTGAGGTGGTAGACCTGGGTGAACTGGCCGCATAGCCCGTGGGTCAAGCCCTGGCGGTTGAGTCGTAGCCCAATCAGGTCGCGGTAGAGCCGCACAATACCGTGAAACTCATCGCGCTGATCCCAATCGACGGGCACCGTATCTCGAAACCAGCCGCCCTCAAGAAATTCTTGCCCCTGAAACAGCATGGGAATGCCGGGCGCGGTGAATACCATCGCCGCCGCTAGGGTCGAGCGTTTGAGAGCATACCAGCTCTTGGGGTCGCTAGGGCTGATCTCCTGGGGCACCCGCGACTTGCCGTTGGCCACCTCATCGTGAGATTCGCTGTAGATCACCCGGTCAAAGGCGTCGTCGTTATAGCGGTACTGAATGGCGTCGCGAATGGCGACCAGCGATCGCTGCTCATCCTCGGCGGCGATCACCGCCTGGCGAATGGGGTGAACAAATTCAGCATCCCACTGGCTACCAAACCCGGCCCCGCCCGCGCCCACGTCTTTAGTCAGCCACTTGTTGTTTTGTAGATCTTCGGCGATGGTGAGCCGCCCTGGATATTGCTGAGCAATTTGCTGATTAATCCACTGGAGCAGGCTCCAGCCCTCGGGCAGGTCTTGCACATCCTCGGCCTGAAAGGTGCGAATAAACTCGGTGGCGTCGAAGCGCAGCCCGTCCACGTGGTATTCCTCTAGCCACATCAGGGCGTTGTCGGCCAGGTATTGGCGCACCTCGCCCCGACCGTAGTCGGGGCGGGTTTCTCCCCAGGGGGTAGCGGCCCGGTTGTCGTTGTAGAAGTAGATGCCGCCGCGGTCGTTCTCGCTCCAGCCGTCAAACTGCCAGAGGTCGAGGTCGCTGGGGCCAAGATGGTTGTAAACCACGTCGAGAATCACGGCGATGCCAGCCTGGTGGGCGCGCTTAATAAACCGCTTGAACGCCAGCGGCCCACCGTAGGTGATCTCGACCGAGAAAATATGGGCGGGGTTGTAGCCCCAGGAGCGATCGCCCGCAAACTCGCCAATGGGCATGATCTGAATGGCGTTGACGCCCAGCTTCTTCAAATACCCCAGCCGCGCCGACACCGAAGAAAACTGGCCCGAATGGTTCTCATCTTCCAGGTCATTGAAAGTGCCAACATGGAGTTCGTAGATCACCAGCTCATTCCACGGAGCTAGGTGAAAGTCGTCGCCCTGCCAGTCAAAGCTGGGGTCGTGGACGATCGCATTGCCCACCGAGCTAGTCACCTCACGGGCGTAGGGGTCGATGCGGCTGAACTCGCCCTGGGCGGTCGAGAGCAAAAAACGATATTGATCGCCGACCTGAGCCATGGGGATATTGGTGTACCAGTAGCCGTCTTTCTCGGCCCGCATTTTGTGTTTATTGCCGATCCAGTTGTTGAAGGAGCCGATGACGGAGACCTTTTGGGCGTGAGGTGCCCACAGGCGAAAGGCCACTCCCTTGGGATGGAGAATCGAACCGATGCCCTCGATCTTCGTGGCCTTACTCATAGTTGATTCCTTCGCTACAAGGCTGGGCACGATTTGCGATCGCTCAGATTGCAGCATCAACCATCTGAATGGTCTTTTCCTCAACGGCTTGGGCTACCTGCGCCAGTTCTGCATTCTCCGACAGGGCAGCAAGCATTGGCCCTGGCCTAATGAGGCCAATCTTGGTGGTGCCCTTTTCTGTAAATACTGAGATGCGGCAGGGCAAAGCCATGTTAAGACGCATATCGGCGGCTAAAACCTGAGCAGCCTGTTTTGGATTGCAGACTTCAAACACCTGACAATCTTCAGTAAAATCAAGCCCTTTACTGCGCAGGGTGGCACCTAAATCGTGGATGTGGAGCACCCCGAAGCCATGACTCGTCACCGCTGACTCAAGGTCTTTTGCGGCCTGGGCGAAGGATTTGGGGGTTTCGACAATGTAATACATACAATGGCCTTACTAGAGAAATATCGGAAAATCAAATATACAACTCGATGCTATCTCCCTTAATTTTTCATCAATTTTCTCACTGAAAAAGTTCTACTCAACTAAGTATTGCGTTGAACATGTAGCCGATGCTGATGATGCCAGCCGTCATCAGCCCAATAAATACGGCTAATAGCTGAGGTCGCAGTACTTTCTTGAGAATCACCATTTCAGGAAGCGATAGTGCTGTTACAGCCATCGTGAAGGCTAAAACTGTACCCATCGCCATTCCTTTATTAACCAGTGCTTCGGTAATAGGCATAACACCCGCAATGTTTGCGTAGAGGGGCACGCCCAAGATCACTGCGATCGGCACGGCTAAAGGATTGTCCTTGCCTGCAAAGCGGGTGATAAACTCTGTTGGCACATAGCCGTGAATCCCTGCGCCAATCGCAATCCCAATTACTACATAGAGCCATACCGATCGCACTATTTCAGCCGCCTGAAATCGCCCCTGCTCAAACCTTTGACTCCAGGTTAAGGCTAGGGGCTCTAACTTGCCGTCATCATCTAAGGCATCCGCTCGACGAGAGCGCTGTAGCTCCCAAACAAATGGTTCCACCCATTTCTCTAATTTGAGGAGTCCGATGATGTATCCAGAGGCGATCGCTAACCCCACGCCAAAACCGATATAGATCAGCGTCACCTTTAGTCCAAATAGTCCCCACAAAAGAATGACAGCTACCTCATTGACCATAGGTGCTGCCATAAGATAAGAAAAGGTCACACCCAAGGGCACACCCGCTTCTAAAAAGCCGATGAATAGGGGAACCGCAGAGCAAGAACAGAACGGAGTCACGATCCCGACCATTGCCGCCAAAATATTGCCCGCAAACGTGCGTTTACCTTCTAGTAAATAGCGTACGCGCTCTGGCTCTAAGAAACTTTGAAAGGTGCCAACTATAAAGCTGATCACAATCAGCAGCGTCAAGACCTTTGGCACGTCATAAAGAAAGAAGTGTAAGCTTGACCCTAAATGCGATGAAATCGACAAGCCAAAGAGTTGTGTAACAATTTGAGTTGCCAACCAATCGAAGGGATAAAACGGATCAAGCATGGCTATACCTCTTTACTGCTGCAATAGAGGCTGAATCTGTTCTGTACTAATGACTTGACCCTTGCTAACGATTTTGCCGTTGATAGCTATTGCAGGTGTAGACATTACTCCACGCATAGCAATTTCCATTGGGTCAGTAATATGCGAAACCTCTGCGGCAAGGTTAAGGTTTTCCACAGCTTCCTTGGCATTTGCCTCTAGCCTTTGGCATTTTTTGCAGCCTGAACCTAAAATCTCAATTTTAACGGCGTCCATAGTAAGGCTCCTTTTCTAGATTCTTCAGGCGACTTGGAGATCATCCAAACTCGGCGACGAGGCACATCACCCGTCCAAAAATCGCTGCCAGAGATGATTTAATCCGTCTACTTGCTCGACATCTTCCTGGCGTAGGAGGTGCAACATACTGCCGCGAATCAACATTCCCAGTCGTAGCCGCTCCTGTAAAAAGGAGGATCGGTGGGCAATGGAGTTCCGAGTGGTCACGTTCTGCTTGCCTCCCGCATCGTGGTGGGGCGATACATAACAATACACGTGGTCAATTAGCTTCTGCTTCAACTCAGGTATTGAAAACAACGCTTGATATGGATGCTCAGGGTAATGATTCAAGACATCCTCGATTTCTTGCATGATGACTATCGATGTGAGGTTAATCAAGCCGTAATCCACGTTTACCTCTTGCCTCAGAGTATTCGAAACCAAAAAATTGTCACACTATGCACAAATCTTAGAAACCCTTTATCTATTTAGCATTATGGCGGCCTGATGTTGGAGTTCAGGGTGGATTCGTTGCTTGAAACTTGGTCTCTGTAACGGTATTGCTTTCCCGTTACACAACCGTGCCAAATAGGGCACCGACCACCGCCGTCAGGGCCATGGCGATCGCCCCCCAAAACACCACCCGCAACGCCGATGTGAGCACGGGCGCACCCCCAGCCCGCGCTGCCAGCACCCCCAACATCGTCAAAAAGATAATCGAGCTGCCAAACACTACCGGCACCAGCCTCGACTCGGGGGTCACCAGCACAGTGAGCAACGGCAGGGCGGCACCGACGGCAAACGCCCCTGCCGAGGCAAAAGCTGCCTGCACCGGTCGCGCCGCCAAGTTTTCAGAAATGCCCAACTCATCGCGGGCGTGGGCCGCCAGGGCATCGTGGGCCATGAGCTGCTCAGCGACTTGGTGGGCCAACACCGGGTCAAGGCCACGACCCATGTATATGGTTGCCAGTTCTTCTTGTTCGGAAGATGTATCGGTGGCGAGTTCTTTGCGTTCCCGCGCCAGATCGGCCCGCTCGGTATCGGCTTGAGAGCTGACTGAGACGTACTCGCCAGCGGCCATCGACATGGCCCCAGCGACTAAGCCCGCCACCCCAGCGACCAAAACTTCCCCTCTCGCTGTGCTGGCTGCCGCTACTCCGACAATCAGGCTGGCGGTGGAGACAATGCCGTCATTGGCCCCCAGCACAGCGGCCCGCAGCCAGCCGATGCGCCCGGTGCGGTGACGTTCTTTATGGTGGTTGGGCATAGGCTGACCTGAAGTGACAAGATGCGCTCATTTTCCCCTACCTAAGCTATTTAGGAGATTTTCAGAAAGAAAGATAACGGCTTTAACTCAGCGCTCATAGCCGCTGCAAGGTGAGCACTGCCAGCCCTGTCAGCCTGGGTAGGCACTGCCCACCCTTGGGGAACCTATTTTTCCCGCAGTCACCTTACCTAGACTTGATGGTCGGGCTCTAGGCGGCAGGGGTACTGCGCGTCCCCGGTTTCCACCTGTAGGGTGGCGTGGTCGATCGCAAAGTGGTGATGCAACTCTTCACAGACCTGGGCCAAAAAGCCGTCCCCTGGGCAGCCCGATGGCATCACCAAATGGGCGGTGAGGGCGGTTTCTGTGGTGCTCATGGCCCAAATGTGGAGATCGTGCACCTGGGCTACCTCCGGCAGTTCTCGAAGAAACGTGCGCACCGCCAGGGGTTCAATGTGTTTGGGAACGCGATCGAGGATGAGCCCTAGGGCATCGCGCAGCAGGTTCCAGGTGCCGACCACAATTACGACCACAATCACCAAACTGATGGCCGGGTCTAGCCATAGCCATCCTGTGAACAAAATGGTGATGCCCGCCAACACTACCCCTACCGACACCAGGGCATCGGCGGCCATGTGCAAAAATGCCCCGCGAATGTTGAGGTCTTGCTTGCCCCCGGCAAAAAATAAGAGGGCGGTCAGGGTATTGATTACAACTCCCACCCCCGCCACCCAGATCAGGGTCATCCCCGGTACTGGCGTCGGGTTTGGCAGCCGTCGCAGGGCTTCCCAGGCGATGCCGCCCACCGCCAGCAGCAGCAGCATAGAGTTAAACAGGGCGGCCAAAATGGTCGAGCGGCGCAGCCCGTAGGTGTAGGTGCGGCTGGGTGGGCGCTGGGCCAGGTAACTGGCTCCCCAGGCCAGCAAGAGCCCCAGCACGTCGCTGAGGTTGTGCCCTGCATCCGCCAGCAGCGCTAGGGATTGTGCCGTCCACCCGATCGCCGCCTCAATCAGCACAAAGCCAATATTCAGGCTAATGCCGATCTGAAAAGCGCGGGTGTGGGTTTTAGGACCATGGTGATGATCGTGATGGTGAACCACGGCAATATTCCTTCCCAAGGTTGTGCGCGGCTCAGCTCAACAGCGCATACTCACCACCCCGCTCCAGGGCTTTTTGGTAGGCCGGGCGGGCGTGGATACGTTCTAAGAATGCCATGAGTTTGGGCCGACTGGCGTTTAGCCCCGCCCGAGTTGCTGCCGCCTCTAAAGGAAAGCTGAGCTGAATATCGGCAGCGGTAAAGTCTTGCCCGGCAAACCAGGTGCTCTTGCCCAGCTCCGCCTCCATAAAGTCGAGGTGCTGGGTAATTTGAGGGTTAATAAACGAGTCTTTAACCCGATTGACGATCCCTCGGGCGATGGGCTTGGCAAAAAATGGCATCGGGCTGTGCTCAATTTTGTCGAAGATGAGCTTGATCAGCAGCGGCGGCATGGCCGACCCCTCAGCATAGTGCAGCCAGTAGGTGTAGCGCCGCCGATCTGGGGTTTCGGCAGCTGGAATCAGTCGCCTATCGCCGTAGCGATCGACCAAATATTCGACAATCGCCCCCGACTCAGCCAAAGTCAAGTCGCCATCGGTAATTACCGGAGACTTGCCCAGGGGATGCACCTGCCGCAGCGACGGCGGAGCCAGCATGGTCTCTGGGTCGCGCTCGTAGCGCTTAATGTCGTAGGGTAGGCCCAGTTCTTCGAGCAGCCAGAGCACCCGCTGGGAGCGGGAGTTGTTTAAGTGGTGAACGGTAATCATCGCGTGGCGCTCCTCGTTTAGTCATCCAGCCATACTCCATTTAACGGCCCTTTAACAGCCCTCTAACGATAGATGGCCTCATCAATAGTGGCCCTAAAGAACTCGCCTTCTGGCTCAAACCGTTCACTGCCAAAGTACCAGCCCACCCGCAGCCGAGTGGGAATGGTGTAGCCGCCAAAGGTGCCCTCGTCTTCGACAATCGCTCCAAAGTCTACATAGCGGTGCTCAGTCCCGTCGGGATTACCCCAGCGGGGAAGCTGGGCGGTTTTTAATCGTCCTGTCGGGTCAAGGGTAAAGTCGAGTTCTGCCTGCTCCCCTTGGGCCGTAAAGCTGGCATGGAGGTGTTCTGCATCGGTGCTGCCCCAGGTCACATCATGCCGACAAAACGCCGAAGGCAACAGCATTAACTCGGTGTGAAAGCGACCCGCTGTCGATCGGGTAATGTCAGCTCCCGTGCCGGTCATCACCGGAAACAGCCCCAGCAGCTTCCACTGCATCGCCCCCGTACCGTCGATGATGCGGTCTGAGCCAACGACGGGTAGGCGGTTCATCCAGGCAGTAGCGCTCCAGATAAAGCCGCGCTGCATGTAGACCACTTGCTCGGCGGTGAAGGGGCACCAGGTCTTGAGCTTGATTTCGCCGTGCATTTTTAGACGCACAGCTGAGGCGAGGGCAGTGCCGGGAGCGATTCCATGCACCAAATACCGCCTGGCCGCTTCTGGCAGATGGGCAAATTCATCGGGGTTGAAGGTGCGATGCTCAGGTATGGCTGAATTCCACAGGGCATTGAGCGAAAGTTGTTTAGCCACGATCGCCTCTAACTTGTGCCAATATGCTCTCTCTCTCTTCGGCTCTTCTCTTGATACCTAACATGCATTTACGCATCATGATGATGTCTCCCACATCGTAGAGGATGTAATAGAAAATCCAAGGAAAACTAAAATCATATTTTGTTCTCAATCGGGTGATTAGTCTGGTATGGCCAGATTCAGTTGGCTGTAAAAACCAGCCCCAGGTTCCATTACCCCTGCGATCCCACCACAGGGCATACTCAGGCTCTTGATAATCTTTGACCCACATACCGTGCTTTTGATTGGGCGTAAATGGAATAAAATAGTTGACCGCAATCTGTTGGTACTCTGGCAGTAGAGTTCTTGCACTCGGCACATTAGCATTGTCTATGAAATCAATACTGTAGAAACCTGCCCGAGCAGAGCCAATTTGAATAATCCATTTCCAGACCTCAGCCGGTGGAGCGTTGATTAACACTGCTCTGGTTGCGACAAAATGGGGTCTTTGCACAATGTCATCGCCAACCATTGCGCGGGTGGCTTCATCATCGGTAGCCCCCCATTTGAGCTGCCAGGGACGAATAAATATAAAGTATAAAACTAACAATATACAAAGAATTGAGGCAGTCACAAAAGCAAGCAGATGCATTTAAAGAGCCTCCTCAAATAGGAGTTTAGTTAGCTGAGCTTGAATTTCAGCCAGGTTTGCATCCTCCCGATTGCTCAGAATCGTGATGAAGACATGGTCGCGGGGATAGCGAGTAATCAGGCTGAGAAATCCATTGATGCCGCCTGCATGGCTGGCCATTGGGCGATCGCCCTCTTTGCCGATAAACCATCCATAGCCAGGGCCAAACCCCCCGCCATTAAAGATAGGCACAAAGGGCGTAAACATCGCATCTAGCAAGGCTAGGGAGATGAGTTGATCGGTATATAAAGCCTGATCCCAGCGGTAGAGATCGGCCACGGTAGAGTACAGTCCTCCAGCCGCAAAGGGAACTGACATATCGATAAATTCGGCCTCGGCCAATCCATCGCGATAGCCCACCGCCAGGTCGCCAGTATTGTGGTCATAGCCCGAATTGACCATCTGTAACGGGGCAAAAATATTGTCGTGGAGAAAGGTTTCGTAGGTGCTGCCCGAGACCTGCTCGATGATGGCACCGAGCAAAATGTAGCCCGAATTGCTGTAGCGAAACTTTTCACCGGGCGGAAACTCTAGCGGTTGGTCTCGAAATCGGGCGACCGTCTCGGCGGGTGACGACGGCAACCTCATGGTGACCTCGTGACCCGGCAAACCAGCAAAGTCTGTAACCCCAGCGGTATGGGTCAAGAGGTGGTGAATCGTGATTGCCTGCCACCGGGCCGGGCAGTCTGCCAAGTAGGCGCAAATGGGGTCTTGCACCTGGAGGGCACCCCGCTCCTGCAAGATCAAAATTGCCATTGCCGTGAACTGCTTGGTCAAAGAACCCAGGCGAAATTTGGTTTGAGCGGTATTCAAAAGGTGGCGATCGCGATCGGCCTCGCCATAGCCACCGCTGAACAAAATGTCGCCATTGCGAGCCATTAGCACCGATCCGCTAAAGCCTGTTGCGGTGGCTAGATTGCTCAGGTATTGGTCAGCCTGGGCTGCGATCGCCTGCACAGATTGCGACGCCAGGGCATCCGTAATGGGCGCGGTGAACGGCAGCGGTCCCCGGCAAACGAGCAATGCGGTGGCTAGGGCGAGCAATAGCCAGCGTTTGAGGGTGCCGGGGAAGACTCTATTCATCTTGCTGACTCTCTATTTGACAACATCATCTATACGTCTGCCATAGGCACTGGTCAGTTAAAGGATGATGGCTAGAATGTAGACGTAGAGAGTCATGTGCCTATGCGTTGTCCCCACTGCCAGAGCGAAACCGTCGTCAAGAATGGGACTCGTCGATTACAAGATAATCGGATTGTGCAGTACTAC
>JBGSNT010000130.1:0-21939 GCA_041739575.1 Nodosilinea sp.
CCGAATAGCTGAATACCCGAGGCCAGAAAAACACACACTCCAGCACAGATGCCAAAGAACGGAATTTTGAGCTGAGGGCCGCGCAGGGTGGCCAAAATACGGGTCGATCGCTTGCTGTTCCATTCGCTGACAGACTGCTGCAGCGAGGTACTAAAGGCATAGCCCGAAGACACTGCGGCCAGAAAGCCGGCAAAAAATAAAACGTAGGGCGGTTGTGGGTACACAGGCGTAGGAAACGATACGTTAAGTTTTTTAATTATAGGGGAGAGCCGTCTCCTGGCCGCCCTGAATCTAGTCCCCCAGTATTCTGCGGCATAGGTTTGAATGCTACCTCTTTAGGCTAGGGAGCAGGGGGGCAAGCGATCCGGAATGGTAACCGTCCCCTGAGCGGAGTCGAAGGGGACATCTCGGGTAGGTTTTGGCTTCGACTTCGCTCAGCCAACCCAGTCTTAGGGACACTTACCCGGAATGGTGGGTACATTTCAGCCCTTGAAGGACTAGGATTGTAGCACCTGGCGCAGGCTACCGACCGCGGGAACCAGCTGCTCAGCCTGTTCTAACGAGTACTGGGTCAGGGCTCTCCAGGCCACCTTGAGGGCTCGATCGAAGGTAATTTCATCTTTCACTAGAGCCCATAACCGCTGCACCTCCTGGGTGTGGAGGCGATCGTCCTCCGTTAGGGACAACACAATCATCTGCCTCAGGTGAGCGCCTTCCTCAGACATCAAGTAGCCAAGCCCTAGCCCAGCGGTAGGCAGCAGATCAAAACCGGTATCGGCCTGGGCGATCGCCAACATGTTCTCCAGCCGATGCCACTGCAGCTGGCCATCCTGAAACAACACCTCCAAGAGCCGCTGACGCAGCGCCGGGGTTTCGCCTAGCAGCAGGCGTCGGGCCACGTAGGGATAGGCCACATTGACAATCTTAAAAGCGGGGTTGAGGCTCAGGGCCAGCCCTTCCTGGGTGACCAGGGAACGAATGATCAGAGCAAACTTGGCCGGCACCCGAAACGGGTACTCGTACATCAACTCGGAAAACTGATCGGTGATAGTCTTAAAGTTAAAGTCCCCTACGCTGGCCCCGATCGCGTCCCCCAGCACTCGATTCAGGGCAGGAATAATGGGCCCCAGATCGGTGTCAGGGGTCAAAAAGCCCAGCGTTACAAAGTCTTTGCCTAGCTGCTCGAAGTCCTGGTTGATCAGGTGAACTACCGCATCCACCAGGGTTTCCTTAGTGGTCTGATCGAGCTGATCCATCATGCCAAAGTCGATGTAGGCCATGCGACCATCGGCTAGGGCAAACAGGTTACCGGGGTGGGGGTCGGCGTGGAAAAAGCCGAACTCTAGCAGCTGACGCAGGCCCGCAGTCACCCCAATTTCAATCAGCTGGTCGGGGTCTAGGTTGTCCTTCTCCAGGGTGGCGGCATCGGTCAACTTGCAGCCCTCAATCCACTCCAGGGTGAGCACCCGCTGGCTGCAGTAGGGCCAATAGATCACTGGCACCTTGATGGTCGGATCGTCCTTGAAGTTAGCGGCGAAGCGCTCAGCATTACGCCCTTCGTTGAGGTAGTCAATTTCCTCAAACAACTTGATGCCAAACTCATCCACAATCAGGGTCAGATCGTGACCCAGGTTAAGGGGCAAAAAGTTCCCCAGCCACCGGGCCGCCCAGCGCATCAGATACAGGTCCCGGCACAGCACGGGCCGCAGGTTGGGTCGCTGCACCTTAACCGCCACCTCTTCGCCGGAAAACAGTCTGCCCCGGTAGACCTGTCCGAGACTAGCGGCAGCCACAGGCAGCGGCGACAAATTGCTAAAGATTTCTTCGGGGCTGTAGTCGAGTTCGGCCTCCACAATGGCCATGGCCTCCCGAGTAGGGAAAGGCGGCAGCTGATCCTGGAGTTTAGTCAGCTCGTCGAGAAAATCCTGCCGCACCAGGTCGGGGCGAGTAGACAATGCCTGGCCCACCTTGATGAAGGTAGGGCCCAAATTCGTTAACACCTGGCGCAGCTGAACAGCCCGGCGGGGACGATTTTGCAGCTCCTGCCCCAGCCAGCGATCCATCTGTAGGCCCAGTACAAAGGTGCCGAGCCACCAGGCTATTTGCACAATTCGCCAGCCCAGAGTGCCTAGACGCCAGCGAAAGTGCCGAGCGATCGCCGCGGCGTCGTACATACCCATGGAAGCCGGATCTAGACCTGCCACTGCATTCTCCCTAGGTCGGTTTGGCGCTGTCTCACTAACAGGCACCCCAAGGATGCCCGCCCTGATTGCTGGGGTCTGTCGTTGGCCAATGGCTGCCACCGAGCTACTTGAAGAATACGGCGGCAAACGGCGGTCGAGGGCCCCGGAACCGGGTTAATCCACCTTAAATATAGTATATAAAACTACAAACAGACCGAACTCAAGGGAGCTATGGTTCCCCCGTCCGCCCTCGTTCCGGCGCTAGCAATACTGGGCCGCCTTCAGACCTACTCGAGCCAGGGTAGCCTTCAGGGCATCCACAACCTGCAGTTGGGTTGAGCTCTCTAGCTCAGGGAACATTGGCAGAGACAGGACCTGATGGGCAGCGGCCTCGGCCCTAGGCAAATCACCTGGCTGGTAGCCCAGGTGGCGATACACCGGCTGTAGGTGGAGGGGCAGCGGGTAATACACCATGCAGATCACCCCGGCTTCCCTCATCATCTGCTGCACCTGGTTGCGCTCCTGGCCCTCCGCCGTAGCTTGGGGCAACCGCAGGGTGTACTGGTTCCACACCGAGCGACCAAAGGTGACCGGCTGAGGCCGGATCACTTCGGCCACCGAGTCCAGTAAGCTGTTATAGCGATCGGCCACCTGCTCCCGCTGCCGATTCCACGTATCTAAATGCCGCAGCTTAATGGCTAAAATAGCGGCCTGAACCGAGTCTAAGCGGCTATTAATGCCGATCGCCTCGTGGTGATATTTAACTCGGCTGCCATGCTCTGACAGCATGCGGGCTGTGGCGGCCAGCTCGCCGTCATTGGTGGTGATGGCGCCGCCGTCGCCGCAGCCCCCTAAATTTTTAGTGGGGAAAAAGCTAAAACAACCCACATGGCCGGCCCGCCCGACCTGCTGCCCCATCCACTCGGCCCCAGTCGCCTGGGCACAGTCTTCGATTACCGCCAGGTCGTAGCGAGCCGCGAGATCCATCACCGGCCCCATATCGACCGGGCAACCAAACAGGTGCACCGGCATAATCGCTCGGGTGCGATCGCCGATGGCCGACTCTAGCTTGGCCACATCCAAATTAAAGGTATCCAGGTCAATGTCCACAAACACCGGCGTTGCCCCCACGGCACTAATGGCCTCTGCGGTCGCAATAAACGTAAAGGGAGAGGTAATCACCTCATCGCCGGGACCAATCTTGAGCGATCGCAGCGCCAGATACAGGGCGTCAGTACCGGAGTTGCAAACAACACAGTGCTCAGTACCGACATAGTCACCAAACGCCTGGGCAAAGGTGTCAACAATCGGACCATTGATGTATTGGCCAGAGGCCAGAACTTCGGCCACTGCCGCATTGACATCAGCTTGAATTGTTCGAAACTGCCCCGTAAGATCGACAGGAGGAATAACACTCACTCGCTCACACTCACCTAGTGGATAGGCTTTAGTTTACCTCACCCCACGGCTGCATCAAGTCCTCGCCTAGGGCAGTAACTCAACGGGTACAGTACCCGTTATCCACTCACCCCGACCTGACTATGTCAGTAGTTTTTCTGTGGCCCTTTCTTAACCCACCCCCTGCCTGTGGTTTACCCCTTCCCCCCAGTCGATGCATCCCCAGCCCGATGGATCCAGCGATGCCTGGAACTCGCTCGGCGGGCCGCCGGACAAACCGCACCCAATCCCCTGGTGGGCTGTGTGATTCTCAACCAGGGCCTAGTGGTAGGTGAGGGCTTTCATCCGGGGGCCGGTCAGCCCCACGCCGAGGCGTTTGCCCTCGCCCAGGCTGGCTCCCAGTCCCAAGGGGCAACCCTCTACGTCAATCTCGAGCCCTGCAACCACACCGGGCGCACGCCGCCCTGCACCGAAGCCATCATCAGGGCCGGGATCCGGCAAGTGGTAGTGGGAATGGTGGATCCCGATCCCAGGGTGTCTGGGGCCGGTATACAGCGCCTCCAACAGGCGGGAATTGAGGTGGTAGTGGGCATCGAATCAGAGGCCTGTGCAGAACTCAACGAGGCTTTTGTGCAGCGGATCACCCACCAGCGCCCCCTAGGTCTGCTCAAGTACGCCATGACCCTAGATGGCAAAATCGCCACCACCACCGGCCACAGCGCCTGGGTCACCGGTCCCACCGCCCGCACCGCCGTCCATCAGCTGCGGGCCACCTGCGATGCGATCGTAGTAGGGGGCAACACCGTTCGCCACGACAATCCCCAACTAACCACCCACGGTCACAGTTCCCACAACCCTCGGCGGGTGATTATGAGTCGCCACCTCAACCTTCCTCTCCAGGCCCAACTCTGGAATACCGAGGTAGCCCCCACCCTCGTATTTACTACCCTAGACACCGACCCCGAGCGGCATCAATCCCTTCAAGATCAAGGGGTTGAGGTGATTCCCCTGGCAACGCTAACCCCCAAGACGGTAACCCAACACCTCTACGAACGCGGCTGCGCTGCCGTCCTGTGGGAATGTGGCGGTCAGCTGGCAGCCCAGGCGATTCAGGATGGTGTGATTGATAAGCTGTGGGCTTTCATTGCCGCCAAGCTGGTGGGCGGGCAGGCAGCACCGACCCCCGTTGGCGATCTTGGAATCCTGACCATGGATAGGGCGTTACTCCTTCAACGCACCCGTTGGCAAACCCTAGGCAACGATCTACTGCTAGAAGGTTATTTGAGCCGACCCGATAGCCTATCGATGGATTAGAGGATTCCATCTAAATATAACGTCCTGCTAAGGCCCTCACCCCTGCCCCTCGCCCTTTGGGCGAGGGGTTCTGAATTCCTCTAGCTCCCCTTCTCCCCCTGGGAGACGGGCATGGGGGATGAGGGCGGCTAAGGGATGTTTTATTCTTCGGATTACTCTTAGGCCTAAAGCGAGCGTCTCAAACCGGCAGGAATAGCTCAACCCCATCAGGGATAAATACGTACTAAGCGAGAAATGTCGTAGGTCAACTCGCGATTGTGCATAAAGGCATCCAGCAAAAGGCGAAGGTCATCCTTACCGCGAAACGACTCTATGCGCTGGCAGACTTCTCCTTGGTCAAAAATAAGCAGGGTTGGCAAATTTGAGAGGCGATAGGTGTTAGCCAAACGCAAATTTTCATCGGCGTTGACATCCACCAACCGAACCTGGCCTTCCCACTCAGCCTGAAACCCATGCAAAACTGGGACAATCATCTTGCAGAGGCCACACCAGGGGGCCCAAAAATGTACTAGAACTGGCAGTTCAGACTCTAATACCGCTGCTCTAAAGGTGGCGTCGTCAACAGACATTGAAATTGATGACGTAAAGGATTTTCAAGAGGAACATTGCTGACCTCTGAAGGAGAGGCCAACGGTAACGCTTAATATTTTTTGTCTAGGCTAAATCAAGTTATCACCAGTGGGATCATTGTAGACCAGTTGAGAATGGAAGTTAATGGGCTAAATCAAGGATTGTGCCCGATCCCTAACACAGCCTTAGCTTGAGCTGTAGCCATCGCCAGAACAGTTAGGGCATTTGCCTCATCCTCATAGAGGGATGACTACAGGCCAGAGCGGTGCCCAGCAGATGTCAGGGGCAGTGACCAGTGTCCTCAGCCCAGGAGCTCCTACTCTAAAAATGACCGGGGGCAGCCCACAGATGGGGGAGGACGACAATTCTCAGAGCCCTTGGCAGCTAGCTTAACAGGTCAAGAACTGGTGGTGTTGGAGCAGCCCTAGGGCATCCTCCGATGAGAGCGGTTTAGCAAAGAAATAGCCTTGGCCATAGTCACAGCCTTCCTGACGCAGCATAGCCATTTGAGTTTCGGTTTCAACCCCCTCGGCCACCACCTCCATGCCCAGCTTCTGCCCCAGGGTCAAAATAGTGTTGATAATTGCCCGGTCTTCGTTGCTTTTCTCCAGACGCCCCACAAAGGATTTATCTACCTTCAGGGTGTCCATGGGAAATCGGTGCAAGTAGCTGAGGGAGGAGTAACCGGTGCCAAAGTCATCGATCGCGAGTTTGAGATCGAGGGCCTTCAGCTTCAGCATCAAATCAATGGCCGCATCGACATCGCCCATCACCATACTCTCGGTGATTTCAAGGCGAATGCAGTGGCTGTTGACCTGGGTTTCGCTCAGGGCTGCCTCAATCTGGTTGATTAGATCGGTCTGGCCAAACTGACGATTTGACAGATTAATGCTCATGGTCAGGTTCTGGTAATGGGGAAAGGCATCGTGCCAGTCGCGCAGTTGCCGACAGGCCTCTCGAAAAATCCACTGCCCCAGGGCCATGATCAGCCCGGTTTCCTCCGCTGCCGGAATAAAAGCGCTGGGTAACACAAATCCCCGATCCTTTTGATGCCACCGCACCAGAGCCTCAAAGCCTGCTAGCTCTCCAGTTTGCAGCCGAATAATCGGCTGGTAATAGAGCAAAAACTCCTGATTATCAAGGGCACTAATCAGATCGCTCTCGAGTTGGAGGCGATTGACGGCCTCGGTCAGCATGCCGGCAGCAAACACTTCAAACCGCGATTTGCCCAGGGCCTTGGCCCGGTACATGGCCGTATGGGCATCCCGAAGCAGGTCGGCGGGCTTGTGTTCAAGTTCTGGCTGGGTAATGGCGACGCCGATACTGAGAGTGCTGGGCAGTTTTTGGTCCCGCAGGATCAGGGGCTCTGACAGAGCATACTGGAGCCTGTCCATCAGTTCTCCAGCCTCGGTACTGGGCACATGGGTCAGCAGGAGGGCAAACTCGTCGCCCCCCACCCGGGCGACTTTGGCCTCGGGGGGGCAATACTTCAACAGCCGCTGAGCCATCATCCGCAGTACTTCGTCACCCAACTGGTGGCCCAGGCTCTCGTTGATAACTTTAAAGCGATCGATGCCCATGAAGGCCACCATCACAGGGGGATCGACCAGTTGGCGGTGGTCGAGCGCCTGCTGAATGGTGCCCATAAACGCCTCCCGATTGGGGAGGCCGGTGAGGGGATCGTGGGTGGTGCGATAGAGCAGCTTGTAGGCCAACACTACCGCAGTGGCCATCACCATGCCGGTAGCGGGCTCCGCCATCGGCAGCCACACTACCTCTTTTACCCCTATCCAGCCAACGCCCATTAGCCCCGTCAGCAGCAGACCACTGGACAGCAGTAGACTACTTGGGCGTCGTACCACCCAGGCCAGACTACCCGCCGCTAAACACCAACCCCACAGCCACAGCCCTTCGCTCCAATCGGGCAAAAATCGATAGAGGACGGGCTCATCGCTGACAATATCAAGCAGTTGCCGAACCATTTGACCATGGATAACGACCCCAGGCATCGTCAGTTCATCGTCCTGATTAAAGCTGTAGGGGGTGTAAAAACGGTCCTTGAGGCTAGCCGCCGTGGTGCCAATCAGCACAATGTTGCCATTGACCCAGGCGGGATCGAACTGGTCACTAAGCACCTGACTGATGGAAAGGTGGCGGGCAGGCATATGGTCGCTCTGGTAGCGCAACAGAATTTGATAGCCGCTGCTATCGACAGCTTGATAGCCACCGTCCTGAGCTGAGAGGACTGGGATAGCGCGATCGCCCAGGTATAGATTATTTTCATCAACTTTTAGGGCCTCTAGGGGATAGCCCGCGTAGGCCATTACCACCCGCAGAGCAAAGGAAAAGTAACCCCCTTCAGGGCTGCGAACAAAGATTAGATTGCGGCGAATGATGCCGTCGGAGTCGGTGGGAAAATCGTTAAATCCTACCCGATCAGCCTCTACGGTGGGAGGGGCCGGCACTTCGCCCTGACCCACGGTACTGCCTACATTCATAATGGCGACCAGATTTGGGGCGGCCAGCGATTCAATCAGGCCGGTCGATCCAGGGGGGCGAAAACTACTGCGGTAGAGATCAAGACCCACCACCCGAGGTTCATAAACCTGGAGTCGATCCATCACCTGAGCCAAAATGTCATCGGTGAGGGGCCAGCCATACTGACGAATATCGGCCTCGGTAATGCTCACGATCAGCATACGGGGGTCAAGGGGCTGGCTGGGGCGCGATCGCACCAGGTAGTCAAACAAGAACAGCTCAGCGGGTTCCAGCAGGTTGAGTAGCTTTACCCCCGTCACCATAGCGCTAGCTAGCACCGAGGCCAGCAGCACAATCTTGCCCCCAGTCTGGAGCGGCACTGCGCTCCACCAGAGACTTGCCCGAGGCACCACCCTGTGCCGCAGGCGGTGGCTGATTGCATTAATCGCCGCTTTCACGTTAGCTGGGCCTTTGAATATAAAAACTAAAGAGTGAGATAGTTCTAAGTGAAGCACCCAGTTCCCTATCCCCGGAGGAGTAGCTGGAGATGGAACTAGTGCTAAGCATGCCCATATCTCAGCGCCGAACTAGCGCCGACCCTGAGGCAAAGGTTTTCTTTCAAGCCACGATCAACCTCTAACGGGGCATGCACAGTTCAAACAGCCTCAGTCTTCAGAATTACCTGCCTGTAACAATTACCCGCCCTTACCCGCCTGTAACGAAGAACGGCAGCGCCTATCTAGGCGCTGCCGTCACTGCGGGATACAAAATCAAATTTATAAATACTCTCACCCGTCGTTGTCTAAAATCTATTGTCCCCCACCCCAGGGAAAGGAATCTCAATGGGGACGATTACTCCGCAGGCGTAGGGCTAACCCAATGGGTACCACCGCCCTGGCGGCGCCCCGGAAATTCATCTCGGCTATCGGCACTGGCCACTGAATTTAGCCCAAATGCCTGAAACAAAACCAAAAATACTAGCGACAGCACCCCAATTACCAGGAGTGAATAGTACGGATGATTTTTTCCCTTTACCTGAACTTGCATAGTATTTATCGCTGTGGCCCCAAACTCGATTGCTTCAAGCTGAGGGTAGACGCTCCCTAAACAACATTGACGACCCAGGCTTTCCGCAACTTGACTTAGATATAAACCACAGTTGACATTGGTAAGCCTATATCTATTAAGGCTGACCCTTACCCACACCATCGACAGCAGACCTACGGAAGTTAGTTCTAGGAGATTCCACTGACAACCTTCACCGATCCAATGCAAAACCATGAGGCTTATGTAAACTTTTCTCAAATGTTCCTGATTTGGGCCATTACAAAACCGTCAAGGCTTTGTGACTCAAGGCTCGGCCCAAAAGAACTCGCCTACCATCCGTAACCCTACGGAGCTCTAGCCATTGTCCCTCAAAAGTTTTTGGCAGAGGGGCAAGTCTGGTTTTGCTTCAGCCCCATCGCTGGCCGCCCAGCCCCAGCAGGAGTCCTAGAATTGCGCCCAGGGTTGTATTCAGGCCATTGACTATCTCGTTGGTCAACCATGGGATCCGGGTCTGTAGGGTAGCTCCAATCAGGCTTTCTACGGTGGTGGCGACCAGGGCAGCCAACAGGCAAACAGCCATACCCCAAGGGGAAATCAGCCCCACAGCCCAGCCCACTAGGGCAATGACTGCTGACCCTACAACTCCAGCCAGGGTTCCCTCTAGGCTTACCGCCCCTTCGGTACCAGCGGGGACCGGCTGGAGAGAGGTGATTAGGAAGGTCCGCTGGCCATAGGCCTTGCCCACCTCGCTGGCGGTGGTGTCTGACAGCTTAGTGCTGAGGCTGCTGACATAGGCCAGGGCCAGCAGGGGAATCCACTGGTCGGCAAAGGGAGGGCTAGCCGTCGCACCTAGCAGGGCGATCGCCCCAGCACAGACCGCTGCGGCCAAGGCCGAACCCCAGACGTTCTCTGGCCCTCGCACCCCCGACCGCCCTTCGGCAATGCCAGCGGCGTCCTTACGGGCCTTGCCTAGACGAGTAACCGCTGACCCAGCCAGGAAATAGGCCATCATCACGGTGTAACCCCGCCAGCCCAAACAGCCCCAGATCAACACCCCCAGCCCCCAGGCATGGAGGTAGCCCGCGGGAGTCAGCAGCTTTTTGGGTAGACGCCAGGCGATCGCCAACAGCAGGGTATTCAGCCCTGCACCCAGCAGCCAGCCTAGCCAGGGGGTAGCTAAGGAATTGACGGATGAAACCATAGCGTTACCTCCTAGGGGTCGCCCGTAGACTAGAGACCAAAGGTCTTATGCAGGTGTAGACAGTTGCCGTGATCGGCAGCCGGTTGGTAGGTCAATCGATCGGCCACCAGATACATGATCTTGAGCCCCCGTCCCCCCTCAGAATCGGGATTATTGACGGTGATTTTATGGCGTAGCACCGTGGCCAAGTCAAAGCCAGGCCCCTGATCCCAAATGCGAATGTCAATGGCGCGATCGCTCACAGCCACTTCGATACGAATAGGTGTGACGGGGGGGAGGTCAGCGTGGGCATGGCGCACGGCGTTGGTAAAGCCCTCAATCAGCGCCAGCTGGCACTGGAGCCAGATATTGCGGGGAATAGGGGCCGACTGAAACTGATCAAACCAAGCCAGCACAGACTTTAGCTCCGTAGGATCGGTTCGGGTCTCAATCTCGCTGGTGTGTTGGTAGGTCAAAGCGAACGATAGCTAAATAGCTCACAATTGCATCATAGGCTCAAGCTGACCTCGGCAGAAACCCCAAAAAAGGGAGTTTTCCCCTATTCGTACCCCAATTTTGTCAGGTGGTTTAGCCAGGCCAACAGATGGTGACGTAGATGGGTGAGATCGCGGTAAAACTCCTGTTTCATGAACTGCCCTAGGGCATCGAGGGGGCTAAACGACTCACCGGGTTGCCAGGCAATTTCCTGGGCGATGGGGGTAGTATGTGAACCCTGGAGAATTTGCACTGAAGTCAGCTCAGGAAAGCGACGCACCAGCACCTCCGACAGGGGACGAGTTTGGTCGAGGGTGTCGTTTTTGAATTTAATCAACAGATTGCGCGGCACAGGGTAGCGATCGCGCACTAGGGCCAGGGTCGCCTCCGGGTCAGGGGTAAACTCTATGTTCAGCGCCGGATTAAACTGCACCACCTGTTCTAACAGCGGAATTGACCGTCGGGCTGGGTAATTGTTAAAGCTCATATAGATATTACCCGATCGCTCTACCTCCCATAGGCTATTGATCAACAGGTGTACCTTGCAGCCCATGCTGTGCCCGAGACCATAGATCGGCAGATAGTCACTGCCAGGTAGCACCCGTTTGCGCAGATACCGCAGGGCTTGGTCAAAGGTGATCAACACCTCCTGGGCAATGGCGGTGTGATCAAACGTATTGATGAAGGGGGTGGCCACCACTAAATATCCATGGCGGGCCAGATTTTCCAGCAGCCACTGGTAGGTAATGCTGGGGGCTGTAGCGACAAAGGCTCCGCCCAGGAAATGCACGATCGCCCTGGGGTTAGAGGGTACCAAAATCCAGTTTCCAGATACCTCTTGCCAGTTCATCGCAGCCTACAGTGTCTTGTAATGGATAGTCGATTGACATTCCCTGTTCTTACTGTAGCCAGTTTGTCGGCGGGGGAGCCATAACGGCCAGGGGAAATAGCTCTTAGTTTTGTTGGGTGACGAGGCGATTACCGAGTTAGTTGAGATGGCTAGGGGGTAGGGGAGACAGGGGGCGGGACTGGGGAAACGCTTGCCTGAGCATCGGTGGGGCGGTAAGCTCGATGGGCCGGGTTAAGGAAAGACTATGGATCAGGGCAGCGCGATCGCAGAGCACACCGTATCGGTCAACGGGCTGACCTGGTTCTATCGCCAGCTTCAGCCTATCGGCGAGAGTGCTAGGCTGCCGGTAGTGCTACTCCACGGCCTGGTATCCCAGAGCTACAGCTGGCGACAGGTCATGCCCCCGCTGGCCCAGCAGGGCTTTCGCACCATCGCCCCCGACTGGCTGGGCCACGGCTTTTCTGACAAACCTGACCGGCGCGACTTCCCCTATACCCCGGAGGCCCTAAGCGCCGCCCTAGGGGATTTTCTCGACGCCCTGGAGTTGCCCCAGGTCCACTTGGTAGCCCAGGGATTTTTAGGATCGGTGGGCATTCAGTATGCCCTGGAGCATCCGGACCGGGTCGATCGCCTGGTTATCATCAATGCCCCGATTGGCCCCGGTACCAAACTACCCTGGAAGATTCGACAGATGGGCTTGCCCCTGGCCGGAGACATGATCACCCAAGACCCGCTACTGGTCGATCGCACCCTGGAGGGGGGCGGGCCCTACCAGGTTGACGATGCCGATCTAGACATCTACCGTCGCCCCTTCTTAAAAAGCTCTGATGTCGGTCGAGCCTTGATGACCACGGTTCGCCGGTTGGATATAGAAAACGTCAGCCAAGCGATCGCGGCCGCCCTGCCACAGTGGGATCACCCCACCTTGGTACTCTGGGGAGAAAGCGACCCCTGGTTGCCAGTTAGCCTGGCAGAAGCCGCTGTGCGGGCCCTGCCCAATGGGGAACTGCAAACCCTAGACCAGGTGGGCCACTACGCCCAGGAAGACTGGGCCGAAAAAGTCGCCGCCGCCCTGGAGCGCTTTTTACGCCAGATGTCCCTATAAATAGCATCGGCACTCCAGATGAGCACTACTGCCATTCGTACTCCAAAGCGGCATCGCCCAGCACCTGGCGAATGGTTTCCCGCACGATCCTTAGCTCAGTTGCGGTAACCAGATGGTCTGCGTTGATGAGGGCGTCAATACTCTGCATCTCCTGCTTAGATAGCTTGCCATCCGCGAGGGACTGGGTCACCAAAGCCCTGAGCTGGTCGAGGTGGGCAAGTTCCTCCGGGGTGGGGGCTGCTGAATGGGCTCTTTCAATTTTCATAGTATTTCCGAGGATAGTCGGTGAACTAGGCTTCACTGCCGAAATTAGACCGCTAAGGAGTCGGCAGCAGAGACCTGCAAAACCGACGGATATCCCCACAAAACTGCCTACATCCTAATAGTTTATGCTGAGGGCATAAGCGGAGCTGTTACTTAGGCAACAGGCGTTTACCAAAGGAGACAAGGCGATGACCATAAAGCAGCAGTTTCAGAGCTTTGAAGCCCTATTAGCTGGGGCAGAAACCCCCGTCCTGGTGGATTTTTACGCCACCTGGTGTGGCCCCTGCCAGATGATGGCAGGCATTTTGACCGAAGTCCACAGCCAGCTCAAGGGCGAGCTTAAGGTGGTCAAGATCGATACGGATAAGTATCCAACCCTGGCGTCTCAGCACCGCATCGCCGCCCTGCCTACGCTGGTGCTGTTTAAAGGTGGACAGCCCATCGATCGCATTGAGGGAGTGCTGCCCGCCGACCAATTGGTGGCCCGACTGCGCCCTCATTTGGGCTAGGCAGTGACCACGGTTCCCTGCGCGATTGCCCTGGGCAGCAATGTGGGCAACCCTCAGCGCAATCTCCTGTTGGCCCTGGCAGCCCTTCACCGCCCCCCTGAACTGACCCTGGTGGCCCAGTCCAGCCTGTACCAAACCATTGCCATCGGCCCCCCCCAGCCCGACATACTCAACGCCTGTGCCCTGGTGCAGACAACCCTATCCCCCGACGAGCTACTCCAGCTGCTGCTGCGCATTGAGCAAGACTTTGACCGGGTGCGGCGGGAGCGCTGGGGGCCTCGCACCCTCGATCTAGACCTGCTGTTCTACGGCCAGGCGATCATCACTGAACCCAACCTGCATGTTCCCCATTCCCGGCTGCGGGAGCGGGCCTTTGTGCTCGTTCCCCTGGCCGAAATCGCCCCCCGCTGGATCGACCCCGTTTCAGGGCGGTCTGTACAGGATCTCTGTAATGCCGTAGACCCGGTCGGGGTAACGTTGCTAGGGGAGATTGCCGCCCAGCTCTAGCTCCCTAGCTCCAGCCAGCTACAATTAGTTGACCATTGCACCTCCATACCCGAGCCCTCGTTTATGCCCCTTGGTCAAGAACCTCCCCAACTTTTAAAGCAGCGTCTATTTTACGAGGGTCGCAAATTTAACTTTGAGGTTAACCGGCTACGTTTACCCAATCGGGCCGAGGGCGACTGGGAATGCATTCGCCATCCTGGCGGCGCCCTAGCGGTACCAATTACCGCCGATGGTCAACTCATTATGGTGCGTCAGTATCGCTTTGCCGTACTGGGGAGACTGCTGGAGTTTCCGGCGGGCACTCTGGAGGCAGATGAATCCCCCGGTGACACCATTCGCCGCGAAATTCAAGAAGAGATTGGCTACAGCGCCCATACCTGGCTCCCGATTGGCAACTTTCCCCTCGCCCCTGGCTACTCCGACGAAATTATCTATGCGTTTCTGGCCACCGACCTGGAGGCCATCGAGTCCCCCCCCGATGCCGACGACGACGAGGACATTGAAGTCGTTCTGCTAACCCCAGCCCAGCTGGAGAAGTCAATTTTGGCCGGGGAGGCGATAGACGCCAAGACGATCGCTAGTTTCTACCTGGCCAAGCCCTACCTTGAGAAACTGGCGGCTCTTTAACCTTAGGGCATGGCTAACGTAGTCACAGTGGCCGCCAACAACCTAGGTGGGGCTGACATCGTAATAGGGCTTGAGCCAGTCTAAATTCACCTCGTAGAGGTAATCCACCACCCAGGTTGCTCGCCGGTGAATCATTTGGTAGGGGTAAGCGTGGGCTACCCCTAGCACGGGCACCCCGGCCCTCTTGGCCGCCTCAATACCCGCAAAGGAATCCTCCACCGCTAGGCACTCATGGGGGCGCAGGTTGAGGCCGGTGAACTGTCGGTTGAGCTGCTCAATGGCCAGTAGATAACCGTCTGGGGCAGGCTTGCTAACGCCAACCGCCAGATCGTCCGCCGACACAATCAGCCCCACCTGATCGCCCCAACGGACGGCTGACAGTACCGCCTCTATTTCACTCCGACGAGCCCCAGATACAATGGCCAATTTGAGCTGGGCAGCTCGGATTTGATAGATCATGTCGTCTAAACCGGGGTAGAGGGGTAGCTGTTCTAGGCTAGCCAATACCTCTTGGTAGCGGGCTGCTTTACGGCTGAGCAGCTTGTCGATGTAGCCACCGGGTATCACCCGCCCTTGACGGCTGAGCAAATCGCTGAGGCAGGCAGCATCGGATCGACCCAGACAGCATTCGGCTAGATCCTGGGGGTTGGGCCGCAGGTTTTCGGCCAGCAGCAACTCTTCAATCAACTGCCCGTGAATCGCCTCATCGTTAATTACGACACCGTTAAAGTCGAGTAAAACTGCCTTGAGAGCCATTAAGCCGATCAGAAATTTGTTAAGCGATGAAACAAAGATTGCATCGTCTTTAGCTTAGCCCGGTTTAGGAGCCTGGCAATAGCTGAAATGCCTCTGGGTGAAGAGGTTATGCCCGAGGGGGGTGGGTCAATCGGGCGAGGGGATCGCCCCATCTCCTGCCACCGCTGTGCCTTTCCCGCAGAATTGACCATCCCGTGGAACTACGGAGATCTATCGCTGACCACCGCAAGAATACCGTGGATCAACTATGGTGCGGACGGGGGCTACTCCGGAGAATAGGGACAGTTCTCAGCGAACCCGCTCTCGTAAGGACACCCGCGACATGGCTACCCAAACTTCAACAATCCGCTCCCGTGGTATGGAACTGCTGATGGAGTATAAGCAGTCTCCCTCAGTAAAATTACGCAACCGCCTGGTGCAACTTAATGCTGGGCTAGTACGCAAAATTGCCCACCGTGTGAGCCACCAGTGCTCTGAGCCCTACGAAGATCTAGAGCAGATTGGCTACATTGGCCTAATTCGCGCCATTGAGCGGTTTGACCCCAGCCAGGGCTGTGCCTTTAGCTCTTTTGCCGTCCCCTACATTCGCGGCGAGATGCTTCACTTCCTGCGCGATCGCGGTACTACCGTTAAGATTCCCCGCCGCTGGCAAGATCTACAAAAAGAATCCCAAAAGCTTCAAATGGATCTGATGCGCACCCTGGGTCGCAACCCCAGCGACAGCGAAATGGCGGACGCCTTAGGCGTTCCTGTCAAGGAGTGGCGCGAAGTTAAAATGGCCCACAAAAACCGCATGCCTCTCAGCCTAGACGCCACGGTTTGCCAACAGGTTGACTCCAACATTACCCTGGGTGAAACCCTGCCCGACACCCACTACCTGCTGATGCAGGCTCTGGAAGAAGACCGCCAGCAGATTCAGCGGGCCCTAAACCGACTTGAAGCGAAAACTCGCACTGCCATTGAGTTTGTGTTCTTCAAAGGGCTGTCTCGCAAAGAAGTCGCCGAGAAAATTGGCGTCAGCCCCATGACCGTTACCCGTCGCATCCAGCGTGGGGTAGACGAAATGATCGCGTTCCTACAGCCCCAGGAACTGAGCACCGATCCCTAGGGGACCGGGTTTAGCCAAAATCTCTGTCCAGTTTACGAGCGCGAATGCCGTAGGAAGCCACCGGTGACTTCCTACGGCATTCGCATTGGGGCGGTTATAGAAAACTGGGGCGATCGCCGCCGCCGCCACAGTAGAATCATTGCCCCATAGTCCTAGGAGAACTGGCGCAGGAAGAGATGCCGATGCCGATAGACTTAGAACAATCCCTCCTGCCACAATTGCTCAACCCTATGGCTTCTTCTCTCGATACGGCGGAACAAGAGCGCATTACAACCGTGGCCCAGTGCCTGTACCAGGCGGCCCGACCAATCAAAATTCTCAAGGCGATCGCCTGGTCTGACAAGGTCAAGGCCAACTTTTTTGCCAAGGGTGCCCAGGAACTCCCCCAGGTGGAGTACCCCATCTTTGACCCCCAGCCGGCGCTGGAATTGGTCAACGCGGCCCGGCGCGATATTTTGGGCGGTTCTGTAATCGATAGTTGGCTAGAGCGTCAGGCCAACGCTTTAGAAACCGGGGCCAGAATGCTGGCCGGGGTGGGCACCCCCGTTTTCTTTGAGCACTCTCGCCAGGCCTACGGCGAACCCACCTCACCGATGCGGTTTGACACCGAGACGCCCCTCGACCTGGCCCACCAGATTCAGACCACGATTCAGCAGCTCGACCACATCAACCTCGATATTTCGCCGCCGGAGTTCCACGACGCCGACTTCGTTGCCCAGGAGATTGAGGTCGCTGTTAAAAAGCACTTTGGCGACTCGGCCCCCGCCATTCAGGTGGTGGAGACCCTGTCGGCCAATGCCCTGGCCTCCGCCAGCCGCATTCGCATTCGCAAAGATGCTCGCTTTACCGATCGCGATGCTGCCCAACTTCTCCACCATGAGGCCCACATTCACGTCGCTACGTCCCTCAATGGCAAGGCCCAAAGGTTGCTGCCCATTCTCTCGGCGGGGCACCCCGGCACCACCCGCACCCAGGAAGGGCTAGCCGTGTTTGCCGAAATCATCAGCGGCACCATTGAGCTCAACCGCTTTCAGCGCCTGGCCGATCGTGTTTTTGCCATTCAGATGGCAGTGGAAGGGGCTGATTTTCTTCAGGTGTACCAATACTTTCTAGAGCGCACCGACAAACCCGACCAATCCTACGAGAGCGCTCGCCGAGTGTTTCGCGGCGGGGTGATGACCGGCGGTGCACCGTTTACCAAGGATGTGGTGTATCTCTACGGCCTATTACAGGTGAGCGCTACCATTCGGGCGATGTTTAGCGCCGGGCGGGCCGACTGCCTGCTGCTGCTGTTTTGCGGCAAGCTGGATATCTATGACCTGCCCGCCCTCTGTGAACTGACGGCGGCGGGGCTGTGCCAACTGCCCAGGTTTGTGCCGCCCTGGGTGAGCGACCCCCGCTACCTGCTGGCGCTGCTGACCTATTCGACGTTTATGAACCAGATTGAGTCGGAGCGGGCATTGGCGGCGGTGAAGAAGCTGCTGGAAAATGCCCCGGTGGTTGAGGTGTCGGGTCGTTAGTAGAAGGGCTAACCCACCCCTAGCCCCTCCCAGGAGGGGAATGTCGTTAGTAGGGTGGCTGGCTTTACCGAAGCGACTCTAGCACTTCGGGGGTAAAGGGGTTTTCGCCTCGCTCAAGCGCGGCGATCCAGGCCTGGCGCTCGGCTTTGCCTTCTTCATTAGAAGTCCATTCGACATATGCCTTGAAGTCAGAGATTGCCCCCTGGGTATCGCCTATGAGGGCGCGGGCGAGGCCACGAGAGTCGAGGAAGAAACTATCGCCAGGAGCAAGGGCAATGGCTTTTTCGCAGGCGAACATGACGGCTTTTGCATCGTTGTAGGTGCTGCTACCCCAGCAAAGCTTGTTCCAGTCATAGGCTGAAATGCCATCTTCGAGACCAAGGGCATCGGCCTGGCGGTAGGCCTGTATAGCATCTTGCACGTTGCCTTCATTCAGGAATTGATTGCCTTCATCTAAATATCCTTGTACCGCTAGTTCTTTAGTGTAGGTTTCGGGCTCAAAGTCTAAGCCAGGGTCTAGCTGCTTAGCTTCAGTAAACTTAGCAGTTGCTTCAGCAAGTTGCCCTGCTTGGGCTAAATCGCCTGCTTCGTTAACTAGGGCCTGAGCCGTAGCCAAATTTCTGGCTTTGGTCTTTGAATCAATATCGAGTTTAGTATCCCAGGCCATAGCTTGATCGAATAACTTTATAGCTTGCGTAGTATTACCGTTGCGAGCTAGATTTTCTGCCTGGGTCACTAACATTGGTGCTGCCGCAGGCATCAAGTCAGGATTATGCTGCTGGCAGACCTCTAACTCCGCGAGTAGTTCTGGAGATTGCTTAACAAAGTAGGTGCTCAGCCAGTCACAGCCCCTTGCTGTTAAATTGTCTAGCCGAAAATCCCACAGCTTCACTGTCTTATCTGCACTAGCACTGGCAAGGATTTCACCATCTGGACTAAACGCTACACCATAGACCCTACCACTATGGCCTTTCAGGGTCTGCAACTCCTCACCATATTTGCTCCACAGCTTCACTGTACTGTCCTCACTAGCAGTAGCAAGGATTTCGCTATCCGGACTAAAGGTAACACTCAAGACTCCGTCGCCATGACCTCGCAAGGTCTGCAGTTCCTCACCGTCTTTATTCCACAGTTTCAAGGTGTTGTCCCAACTGGCACTGACGAGGGTTTCGCCATTTGGACTAAACGCTACGCCAGAGACCCATGTTTTATGACCTTGAAGAGTCTGCAGTTCCTCGCCGTCTTTACTCCACAGCTTCACTGTACTGTCCTTACTAGCAGTTGCAAGGGTTTCGCCATCCGGACTAAAGGTAACACTCAAGACTCCATCGCTATGACCTCGCAAGGTCTGCAGTTCCTCCCCATCTTTACTCCACAGCTTCACTGTACTGTCCTCACTAGCAGTGGCTAGAGTCTCTCCATCTGGACTAAATGCCACATCATTGACCGAAGCTTTATTTCCTTTTAGGGGCTGCTGTATTTCCTTACCGTTTTTGCTCCACAACTTCACCGTGTTGTCCTCACTAGCAGTAGCAATGGTTGCACCGTCCGGACTAAATGCAACACTCAATACCGCACCACTATGACCTTTTAGGGTCTGCAATTCCTTACCGTCTTTGCTCCATAGCTTCGCTGTATTATCTTCACTGACAGTGGCGAAGGTTTGGCCATCTGGACTAAAAGCTACGTCATAGATGATATCACTGTGGCCTTTCGGGGACTGCAGTTCCTCACCATCTTTGCTCCACAGCTTCACTGTACTGTCCTCACTAGCAGTGGCAATGGTTTCGCCATCTGGACTAAAGGCGACACTAGAGACCGAATTGCTGTGGCCTTTCAGGGTCTGCAGTTCCTCGCCACTTTTACTCCATAGCTTCACCGTGTTGTCCCAACTAGCACTGGCAAGGATTTCACCATTTGGACTAAACGCCACATTTGATACCCCATTGCCATGGCCTTGCAGGGTTTGTAGCTCTTTACCGTCTCTGCTCCAGAGTTTCACGGTTCTGTCTCTACTAGCAGTAGCAAGGGTATTGCCATCTGGGCTGAACGCCACACCCAAGACCCAAGCCTTATGACCTTGCAGGGTCTGCAATTCTTCCCCCTGGCGGTTCCATAGCTTGACGGTTCTGTCTCTACTAGCAGTAGCAATCGTCTCGCCGTCCGGGCTAAACGCCACACTGTTGACCCCATCGCTATGGCCTTTGAGGGTTTGTAATTCTTCCCCCTGGCGGTTCCACAGCTTGACAGTCTGGTCATTACTGGCAGTAGCAATCGTCTCGCCGTCCGGGCTAAACGCCACACTAATGACCCAACGGCCGTGGCCTTTGAGGGTTTGCAATTCTTCCCCTTGGCGGTTCCACAGCTTGACAGTCTGGTCACCACTGGCGGTGGCAATCGTCTCGCCATCCGGGCTAAAGGCCACACTAATGACCCCATCGCTGTGGCCGATTAAGCGATCGCGCTCCTTAACTCCGTACACAACCTCCCGAATGGAAGCAATGGCCCGAAATCGGATATCTGGATTGATGCGATTTGCATCTTTACCCTCCAGATCCTGCCCGGTTCGCACGGCCTGGATCACCGCCTCTTCTTCTAACCCATTTTGCAGGTAGGCCTCCATCGCCAGGCTATCGGCCAAAACGTTGGCGTTTATCTCCCCCTTCAGCGCCTTTTGCTGCTGTAGCCAGGCCCAGGTTCCCGCCCCGCTGGCCAGTAGCAGCAGCCCCGATAGGGCACCCACCGTCATCCGCTGTCGGCGCGTCGTGCGCTCCTGCTCCTGTGTTGTTCGCTCACGACTAGCGGCAATGTAGCTGGCCTGTAGCTCCGTTGGCCTGGGCTCTTTGCCACCGCTGGCCTGCAACAACCACTGCTGAGCTTTGTTCAGTTCACTGCCCCGCAGCAGCAGGCTGGCATCGCGCTGGCTCTGCCCCCATTCGATCGCCCGCACCTCCAGCCGCGTATGGGTCTTCTTGTGCTCCAGATCGGTGTTGATGGCCTCTACCAGGGTGGCAAAGGCGGCGTCAAAATCGTCCTCGGCTTGAAACGCTATCCACTGGCGTTGCCCCAGCTTAGGGTGAACCTCCTCTTTGATATAGTCCTTACGCCGCAGCACGGGGATCAGGCGCTTGCCGTGCTGAAGGGCATGGTCGATTTCTTTGCGGCAATATTTTGACGCGATGGAATCTTGGCTAATGACAAAAATAAACGTGTGGGCCGCTTCAATGCCCGCTTCAATTTCTTGCCACCACTCGGTGGTGGGGGCAATGTCTTGCCAGTCTACCCAGGTATCGTACTGGCTGGCCAGTAGGGCATCGTACAAGACCCCAACAAACTCTTTATCGCGCCGGGAGTAGGAAATAAAAACGTCGGCCATGGGTTTGCAGGGGTAACGCGATAGAAATTAGACCCTCAACCATTAGCAATGGTAGATCGCCGCTGTGCAACGCCTAGGCGTTATCTTAAAACGCCGGAAGGTTACTCGATACACACGAGGTGTTTCTTTATAACCATCGGATGTTACTCGATGCGCACAGGGGGTTACGCAATAACCATTGGATGGTATTCGATACACATCGATCGCTACGCTTTACGCAGGGGGTGTGATGCGATCGCCTCTGGAGGTTACTCGATGCAGACTAAAGAAAGGATAATCGGGAGAATTCTGGCCGCGAAAATACGTGAGGCGTTTGCTGCCTCTCAAGGGCGAATGCCACTCGCCCCTACGTGGGGGTTCAAACAATTCTGTAAGGCCGATCTACAGGGGAAAACGGCCTTTGCTCTGACGACTGTAGAGGGGTTTAGCGATTCCTAAGCCCATGGAATAGGCTTAACGCTATAGCGCCTAGGCCAGCACCTTAGCTGGCGAAAGCGTCAGCACGTCTACTCCGTCTTTCGTGACGGCGACGGTGTGCTCAAACTGGGCCGAGAGAGAGCGATCGACGGTGATTGCCGTCCAGCCATCGAGCAAAATCTCGGCCTCGTAGCTACCGATGTTGATCATGGGCTCAATGGTGAACACCATACCG
>JBGSNT010000163.1:0-16313 GCA_041739575.1 Nodosilinea sp.
CAAGGCCGAGGAGGTCGATGGCGTCAGGGTCAAGGGCATCACCGAGACGGAAGGGCTACTGGCCGCCGTCGAACAGGCCCTGGCCCAATCACCCCGCCGTCAGGCTCGCCTTGAAACCGATATGCGGGCCCTCTACAACCCTACCCGCATGGGGGTGATTGCCCAGGCCACGAAGGCTTTGGTTCAGGCGATCGCCCAGGTCTGTCCAGACTGTAACTGTCCTGGCTTTGGCCCCATTCAAAGTTTCCCCGGCCTGCCCTGTAGTGCCTGTGGCACCCCGACCCTGCTGACCCTCTCTCTGCTCTATCGGTGTCAGCGCTGCCAATACGAACAGCGCCGCCCCGGTGACCACGGGTTGATGGCGGCCGACCCAGGCCAGTGTCCCTACTGCAACCCCTAGTCGCCGCTGGCCTGCTGGTCCAGGGTCTTAGCCCCCTGCGCTCATTGCAGCCGCCCCTTCAGCCAAAAATCTAGAATCGGCAGGGCAATGCGATAGCCAAACTGTGGCCCGTAGATTAAACCCTTTTGCTCTAGGCTAGTGAGGGCTCCCTGCAATCCACCGCCCCGAGAGAGCTGGTGTTTTTTGATGTAGGCACTGGCCTGGGGGCTGTCAGTGGGGTCAAGGGCGAGGCTTTCGAGCACGCGGGCCTGGGTCGAGGGCAGCAGCAGCAGCAGGGCTTCGAAGGTAACAGACATATCCTGGGCCAGACCCAGCATGGTGCTGTGCACCTGATGGGCCTGAATCACCTCTGGCATGGGCGTAGCGATCGCGCTAGAGTTCAACCAAAGGCGCTGGGCTAGGGTAATGGCATCTTTCATATGGCCCTGCACATAGCTTAAGAACAGCTCCAGGGCCTGGCTGTCGGGGTCAAACTTGAGCCCCGCCGTGGCCATGGTGCTGACGATCCACGGCTGCAGCTCGCGATCGCTCAGGGGCACGAGGGCAATCACGGGCAGCTGACTGGCGGTCATCCAGGGTTCGGCTACGGTGGCTACCAGGGCATAGCTGACCCGGCTCTGGCGCTCGATCTCCTGGCGCAAATGGCTTTCCCATTTGCCCTGGCGGTCCCAGGAGCGAATGTGAGGGAAGTTGTGAAACACAATCACCACCTGGCAGTCGAGCCACTCAGCCATATGCTGCGGCAGCGCCAGCAGCCCCTCAAACAGGGGCCACTCTTTACCCGGGGTTTTGGGCCAGACCAGTTGGGCCTGGGCGGCCAGGGTTTGATCGAGGGTCAGGGGCTGCTCCAGGCTCCACTGCTGAATTTTGGCGATTTCTTCCGCTGCCGCGAAGGTGTCGATTAAGCCATCGGCCAAAAAGCGTAGAAACTGGCCCGCATTGCGGCAGCGCAGAAAGTCGATTTCCAAACAGCGCGCTCCGACCTGCTGAGCTGCATTTCGAATTAGCGCCCGTCGCCCAATGCCCGGCACGCCAGTAATGACAAAATCACTATCCCGCTGAAGCAATGCGCAGACCTGCTGCATCTCGTTTTCACGGCAAATTAACGATTCAGGCACAAAGGGACTAAGCATTAAATTCTGCATCTACACTATTTTTTAGTGCTATAAAGTTCATCTAGGCACTGTTTAATAGTGACACTCGCCCTCTGGAGGTAAATAGCACCTGTGGTTTACAGTACACGTTCTGGCTCTGGGGTGGACGATTTGCCGCGCCCCGCGTCTCATCATTGGCACACCCTCACCCCGGAGCGGGCGATCGCGCTGTTAGAGAGCAGCCCCAAAGGGTTGAGCCCCAGCGAAGCCGAGCAGCGGCAGCAGGTCTACGGCCCCAACGAGCTTCAGGAGGGAGCCACCCGCAGCCCCTGGGAGATCTTGTGGGATCAGTTCAAAAACATCATGCTGCTGATGCTGATCGCGGTGGCCCTGGTGTCGCTGGTGCTCGATCTGCGCCAGGGGGGCTTTCCTAAGGATGCGATCGCAATTTTTGCCATTGTGCTGCTCAACGGCGTGCTGGGCTACCTGCAAGAGAGCAAGGCCGAAAAAGCCCTAGCGGCACTAAAAAATATGACCTCTCCCCGGGTGCGCGTGGTGCGTCAGGGCCAGGAGCAGGAAATCGACGCTAAAGCCCTGGTGCCGGGCGATGTGGTGCTGCTAGAGGCAGGGGTGCAGGTGCCCGCCGATGGGCGTCTGCTCAGTGCCGCCAATTTGCAGGTGCGCGAAGCCGCCCTTACCGGCGAAGCCGAGGCGGTGATCAAGCAGCCAGAGCTGCTTTTAGAAGAAGAGTCTGCCCTGGGCGATCGCCTCAATCTGGTCTACCAAGGCACCGAAGTGCTTCAAGGTCGCGGCACCGTGCTGGTCACCCAAACGGGCATGACCACCGAGCTGGGCCGCATTGCCACCCTGATTCAGTCGGTGGAGTCTGAGCCTACCCCCCTACAGCAGCGCATGGCGCAGCTGGGAAATGTGTTGGTGACGGGGTCACTGGTGCTCGTCGCCCTAGTGGTGGTGGCGGGGCTGCTGCGCACGGGCGACCTCAGCCTGTTCGATGAGCTGCTAGAAGTCTCCCTCAGTATGGCGGTCGCCGTGGTGCCCGAGGGGCTACCCGCTGTGATCACCGTCACCCTGGCCCTGGGCACCCAGCGCATGGTGCGCCGCCACGCCCTGATTCGCAAACTACCGGCAGTCGAGACCCTGGGCTCAGTCACCACCATCTGCTCCGACAAAACCGGCACCCTGACCCAAAATAAAATGGTGGTGCAGCAGGTCAAGACCGTGGCTCACCAGTACGAGGTCACGGGCGAAGGCTACGCTCCGGTAGGCAACCTCTTAGAAAATGGGGCATCAATTGCCCCCCAGGCCGACCCGGCCCTGCAGGCGTTGCTCATGGCCTGCGCCCTCTGCAACGACGCTACCCTCAGCCAGTCTGGCAGCATTTGGACGCTGCTGGGCGACCCCACCGAGGGGGCCCTGCTGGCCGTGGCGGGCAAAGGCGGCTTTGATCAAGCGAAGCTGGGTCAACAGAGCGATCGCATTGCCGAAGTGCCCTTCACCTCAGAGCGCAAGCGCATGAGCGTCGTTGTGCAGGCCCACGGCGATGCCGCCTGGCCCCTGGCCCCCCAGGTCATGTTCACAAAAGGCTCCGCCGAACTGGTGCTAGAGCGCTGTAGCACCAGTCAGGGCGAGGGTCAGTCTATGCCGCTCACCAACGCTCAGCGGCAGGCTATTTTGGCCCAAAACGACGCCATGGCCGCCAGTGGCCTGCGGGTGCTGGGCTTTGCCATGAAGCCCACGAACGTAGCTAACCCCAATGGCAATCTAGAGCCCGAGGAGCAAGACCTGATCTGGCTGGGCCTGGTGGCTATGCTCGATGCCCCCCGCCCCGAAGTGCGTGCCGCCGTAGTTGACTGTCGGCGGGCGGGCATTCGCCCGGTGATGATTACCGGCGACCACCCCCTGACCGCTAGGGCGATCGCCGAAACCCTCGGCATTGCCAAACCCGGCGACACCATTCTGACCGGGCGCGAGCTGAGCCACCTTTCTTCTGAGGAATTGGAGCGCACCGTCCCCCACGTCAGCGTTTACGCCCGCGTCGCCCCCGAACACAAGCTCCGCATCGTGCAGGCGCTGCAAAAACAGGGTGAGTTTGTCGCCATGACCGGCGACGGCGTCAACGATGCCCCCGCCCTCAAGCAGGCCGACATTGGCATTGCCATGGGCATTACCGGCACCGACGTCAGCAAAGAGGCCAGCGACATGGTGCTGCTCGACGACAACTTTGCCACCATCGTCGCCGCCACCGAAGAGGGCCGAGTGGTCTACGACAACATTCGCCGCTTTATCAAATACATCCTAGGCAGCAACATTGGCGAAGTGCTCACCATCGCCGCCGCCCCGATCATGGGCCTGGGCGGGGTGCCTCTCTCGCCCCTGCAAATTCTGTGGATGAACCTGGTCACCGACGGGGTGCCCGCCCTGGCCCTGGCCATGGAGCCCGCCGAACCCGACGTGATGGAGCGTCCACCCCACAATCCGCGCGAGAGCATTTTTGCTCGCGGTCTGGGCTCCTACATGGTGCGGGTGGGCATTGTGCTGGCCGTGCTGACGATTGGTCTAATGGGCTGGGCCTACCGCTATACCACCGCCCCCGGCTACCCCGGCAATCCCGATACCTGGAAGACCATGGTATTCACCACCCTTTGCCTGGCCCAAATGGGCCACGCCCTGGCGGCTCGCTCCGACACCCGCTTAACAGCCCAGCTCAATCCTTTGTCGAATCCTTACGTGTGGGGTGCGGTTTTACTCACCACCGGCCTGCAAGTGTTGTTACTGTACGTCCCAGCCCTGGAACAATTCTTTGGGTTGCATGCTCTATCAGCTACAGAACTGGCGATTTGCTTTGGCTTTAGCGCCCTGATGTTTGCCTGGCTAGAGATCGAAAAACTGGTGATTCAGCTGGCGCTACGGCGCAAGCAGCCGGGTCTGCCCAATGGGTCTAAACCTGTGCTTTAATCCCACTCAACTTCCTCACCCCTATGGATTCTGAATCTCCTCAACTTCGCTTTTCCCAGGAAATCAAAGCCCTGCTAGAGCGCGTGGCCCAGCAGCCGCTGACCCTCTCCCACGTGCTCAGCGAAACCGCCGAGCGGGGCTTTTGCCTGGTGATTGGGCTACTGGTGCTGCCGTTTTTGTTCCCCATGCCGCCGGGGTTTACGACCATTTTGGGGTCGGCCTGCCTGCTGCTGTCACTGCAGATGGCGTTGGGGCGGCGATCGCCCTGGCTGCCCCAGCGAGTGGCCCGGTTTCAGTTTCCCTCGGTGCTGGCCAAGACTGTGCTCAGCAACCTCAAACGGGTGACGCGGGTAACTGAGCGATTTGTGCGGCCCCGCTTGCCAGGGCTAGCCAACAATCCCTCGGTTTGGCACATCAACGGCGTTTGCATTAGCTGGCTGACGCTGCTGCTGATGAGTCCGATCCCTTTTACCAATCCCATTCCCACGGTGGGCATTTTGATCTTTGTAGTCGCCACCCTCGAAGCCGATGGCGTAGTAATGATTTTGGGCTACGTGGCCACAGGGTTAATTACCGGTACGTTTGGCCTAGCAGGGTATCTGCTGTGGCGATCGCCCGAACTGATTCAGAACTGGTTTCAGCGATAGGGCTCAGGCGAGTCTACCCGAGCAATGATGGCACGGCATGGGATTGTTCTGACCCTGACTTTGGTTAATCTAACCTCCGCAGCAGTGTCTTTCTCAGTTCTTCCAGCCCCAGCACAATCGGGGGGCACAGCAGCAGCATGGCCCACTGCCCCAGGGTCAGCGGCGCGGTGGAGAAAATTCGCTGTAGCGGTGGCAGGGCAATAATGGCCACAATCAACGCCCACTCCACGGCAATGCCCCCCCAGATGAGTGGATTAGAAAACCAGCCTAGCCGCCAGACCGCCGTTTTCTCTGAGCGGCAGGCGAACAGGTTACCGGTCTGGCAAGCCACGATCGCCGCCAGGGTCAAGGTCGTCGCCTGGAGGTAGATCGCCACCACTGGGGCCGTAGCGCTACCGGTTGGGAGCGCAGAGGTGACTGCCTGGATGGCCGGTAGGTCAAAGCCATGGCCATGCCACACCCAGAAAAAGGCCGCCATACCCAAAATGCCTTCAATGATGCCAAGCCATCCGTAGGCCCGCAGTAGCAGCCCCCGATCCATCAGAGGTTGATCCTTAGTGCGCGGCAGCTGGGTCATGGTGCCAGCCTCAGCCATCTCGGCCCCTAGGGCCAAAGCGGGTACCATGTCGGTGCCCAGGTCGATCGCCAAAATCTGCATAATCACCAGCGCCGGGGGAATCTTGAAGGCCACCATGGCCAGGAAGGGCAGCAGCTCCGGCACGTTAGAGGCCAGGATGTAGGTGATGAACTTGCGAATATTTTGGTAGATGGTGCGACCCTCTTCGATCGCGCCGATGATGGTGGCAAAGTTGTCGTCGGTGAGCACAATGTCGGCGGCTTCGCGGGCGACATCGGTGCCGTTGAGGCCCATGGCAATGCCGATATGGGCCGATCGCAGGGCTGGGGAATCGTTCACCCCGTCGCCAGTCACCGCCACCACCGCCCCGGTGGCCTTGTAGGCCTCCACCAGCCTCAGCTTGTGCTCGGGCGACATGCGGGCAAATACCAGCCGCGATCGGTACTTCACCATCTGCTGGAGCTGGGCGTCGGAGAGGTGGCCCAGGGTTTCACCGGTAATTACCCGCACTGGCTCATGGCTGGGATGGCTGTCTTCTAATAGGCCAATCTGCTGGGCGATCGCCTCGGCGGTCAGCCCGTAGTCACCGGTCACCATGGTGACACGAATGCCCGCCCGGTGGCACTGGGCGATCGCCTCAGGCACCTCAGGCCGAGGCGGGTCGAACATCGCCACCAGACCGACGAAGGTGAGCCCCTGCTCCAAATCCTGAGCCTTCATATCCCGCAGGTCGTCTCCGCCGGGGCGGGCCGCCAGCCCCAGCACCCGGAACCCCTGGCGGGCAAAGCTGTCGTTGGCCGCCACCACCTGCTCCCAGTCATCATGGCCCAGTTCGCCTACGGTGCCGTTGCGCAAAATGCTCTGGCAGTGGCGCACCACCTCTAGGGGCGCGCCCTTAGTAAAGGCCACGCGGGCAGCCTGGGGAAAGGTGTCGGGCCAGAGATCAGCTTGCCAATCGAGCACCACGGTCATCATCCGCCGCCGCGAGTCGAAGGGAATCTCGCGCTGGCGCGGGTGGCGCTTCTGGAGCTCTTCCACATTGAGGCGAGCCTTGGCGGCGACCACAATCAGTGCCGCCTCGGTGGGGTCGCCCATTTCTTGCCAGCGACTCGGCGCGGTCAGGTGCGTAAGGCGAGCGTTAGAGCAGAGGGCGACTCCGGTTAGCAACAGCTGCACTTTCCAGGCCTGGGGCGACTCCTTCGGCAGGTGTACTTGCCCGGTGGTGGGGTCATAGCCCGCCCCCGTCACGCGAATTTGGCCTGGGACTAGCTCCGTTTCATCCCCTGTAGAGGGCGCTGCCGAGGCCGGGGGTAGCCACAGGTGACGCACGGTCATTTCATTTTTGGTCAGGGTGCCAGTTTTGTCGGTGCAGATCACGTTGACGGCGCTCAGGGTCTCAACCGCCGAGAGTCGCCGCACCAGGGCATTGCGCCGCACCATGCGCTGCACCCCGATCGCCAGCGACAGCGTTACCGTGGGCAGCAGCCCCTCGGGCACCAGGGCCACAATAATGCCGATCGCAAAGATAAAACTTTCCTTCAGATCCATGCCCACCAGCAGGGCGGTGAGGGCAAAGACCAGTACCCCCATGGCGACGGCGATCGCCGTAATCACTCGTACAATGTGGCTGATCTGCACCTCCAGGGTGCTAGGCTCACGCTTGACGCTGGTGGTCAGGTGGGCGACCTGGCCAAACTCGGTGTGGGAGCCCGTGGCGTAGGCCACCGCCGTACCGCGCCCCGCCGCCACCGTCGCCCCTGCTAGCACCAGGTTGCTCACCTCCGCTGGGTTTGTCTTTTCGACCTGAGGCTGCTCTCCGGGAAGAGCAAGGGGCTTGCCGCCGCGCAGGGGAAGGGCTTCCCGCTGACGCACGGGGTGGGGATTGCGGGCCACGGGCAGCGATTCGCCCGTTAGGACTGCTACATCTAAGTAGAAGCTCTCGGCGCTGACCAGGCGGGCATCGGCCGGAATGCGATCGCCCTCCTCTAGCTGCATTACATCCCCCCGTACCAGATCTCGGGCTGGAATTTGTACCAGATTGCCCTGGCGAAACACGCGCACCTGGGTCGGTAGCACATTTTTTAAAGCCGCCAGCGCCTGCTCTGCCCTAAACTCCTGGGAGAAGCTAAACACAGCATTAATCCAAATCACCGCCCAGATTGCCCAGCCCAGGGCCGGGGTGTGGGAGATAAAGGCCAAGATGCCCGCCACCCAAAGCAGCAGCGCCATAAAGTGGGTGAGCTGATCGGTAAAGCGCAGCCACAGCGGCCGATGAGCTGGTTCAGGCAGTTCGTTGGGGCCGTAGCGCTCCAGCCGCCGCTGAGCTTCTAAATCCGTTAATCCCTCAGGGTTGGTATCGAGGGATTGGTAGACGTCGTCTAAATCAAGGGTCCAGACCGGGCGATGCATCGATGCCATGGCTGTATTCCCAAGGGGTTGAGGGGATATAGCCTGGGCCGGGGTTGAGGCTGATGAGAGACCCAGCGCTAGGGTTATTGTCGCTGAATTCCGCAGACCGCCTCGGCTATTGCAACAGTCCTTCTCGTTAGGACACCTTTGCACACAAGTCCTCGGGAGTTTACCTCAGGTGGTAGGGCGATTAGAGGCACATTAAAAAACGCCCTCCAGCACTGTGGAGGGCGTATAGGAATGGGCTAGGCGAGCCGCGACAGAGGTTTAGATTAGCTTCAGTTCAGGATAGTTCGCAATTAGCTCGTCAGCGCTCAGGGTTTCTCCAGACTGCTGGGGCGTCCACAACACCTCTACCGCCAGAAGGTTCTCACTAGAGACGGCCCCAATCTGGCTGAGGGCCTGGCGCAGATCCGCCGTCGAGTAGATGTTGGGCAGGTCGAGTTTGCCCTGGGTGGCCACCACCACCGTGGCCAGAATGTATTCGCCAGGCACCTGGTCGGCATCGCCCGTGAGCAGGGCCTTGGGCTCGGCCTGGGTAATTTGGTTGTTGACGTTAGACAGGGTTTCAGAGCTGAACCGGCTGCGGGCCGAGAGGGTATAGCGGTTAAACTCTTGCTCGGCGCTGAGCAGGCGGGTTTGCTTATCTTCGCTGGCGGCGTAGGCCCAGTAGTCGGGGTGACGTAGCAGGGACAGGGTGGTTTCCTGCAGCAGTTTGGCGAGGCCCTGGGAAGTGCCGGTGTCGGCGGTGGTGGCCAGGCGGTTGAGGTCGTCCTGGAGGGCGCGGGCTTCGGCCAGTAGACCCACCTGGAGCTTAGCGACGGCCACCGGCGGATTGCTACTACCGCCGGGGATAGCATAGTTCTCGTCGGAGGTCACACCCCACAGGCCACGCACCACCACGTTGGCAATGGCGATGAAAATCAGCAGGGTAAACAACCCCCCAAACCCTCCCCCAATGCCAATAAAGGGGAACAGAAAGGGAAAGCCAAAGCCACCGCCGGGATAATAGCCGCCACCGCCGCCGGGGGCGTAGGTGCGCGGGGTTGGACTCATGCGGGGTGCCGGAGCCCGAAAGCCACCGCCCCCGATCCGTCCGCCTGCAGCGGCCCAGGCACCATCGGCGGTGCCAAAGACCAAAACCAGGGCTAAAGCCACCGCCATCAGGGGCTTGAGGATGGGCTTAAGGCGTTGAAAGAGCTGTTTAACCATCGGGTAAAACCGGAGTACTAACGTGGAGTGCTTTATGTCTTTAATTTAACGCGAAGTGCTGGGGCTGCCGCAGCCAAAGCCGAAAAAATGAAGTCGGAAACCCGTACCTGCAAGCCTTAACCACCGCCGACGATGGTGACGATCTCTAGCGCGTCGTGGGGGCGCAGGTGAGTAGTATCCCACAGCTGCCGGTGGAGGATTTCGCCGTTGTACTCCACCGCCACCAAGCGCGGGTTCAGGCCCAGGGATTCTAGAAAGGCTGGCAGCAGGGTGCCAGAACCGCAGGGCTGCGATTCTCCATTGACCATTACGTAGAACGAGTCGGTAGTCGGGTCAACCATGACGCAAGCTGAGCAACAACGCAATATGAGGATTAGGCAATGGGGGCTGCAACGGTGTGGAAGGTGCGGCGATGGTTGGTTTGGGCCGCAAAGTACTGGGCAATCAGGGTGGGGTTTTCGGCCTCGATCAGCGCCCGTACGACGGCCACCCGTTCTGCCCCGGCCTGCAGCACATCAGTTAAATTTTCGGTGTTAATGCCGCCGATCGCATACCAGGGCAGGGTAGCGTGCTCGGCAGCGTAGCGCACGTAGTCTAGGCCAGCGGCGACTTTACCCGGCTTGGTGGGGGTGCTATAGACGGGGCCTACCCCAATGTAGTCGGCTCCCTCGGCGATCGCTCGCTGCATTTCATCGGGGTTGGTGGTCGAGCGGCCAATGATGCGCTGGCTGCCCAGGAGTTGCCGAGCGGTGGCGATAGGTAGGTCGGTCTGGCCCAGGTGGACGCCGTCGGCATCTACGGCCAGGGCCAGGTCAACGCGATCGTTGACCAAAAAAAGCGCCCCGTAGCGGTGGCAAAGTTCCTTCAGCTGCTGGGCTAGGGGGAGGCGCAGGTGGTCGTCGGTATCCTTGTCACGGTACTGCACCAGGGCGATGCCACCCTGCAGCGCGGCTTCTACAATAGGCAGGAGGCGATC
The DNA here is from genome assembly GCA_041739575.1 of Nodosilinea sp. Lineage (GTDB taxonomy): Bacteria > Cyanobacteriota > Cyanobacteriia > Phormidesmidales > Phormidesmidaceae > Nodosilinea. The sequence goes on from JBGSNT010000163.1 coordinate 10,292, forward strand.
GCTGGGCGAGGTGACCAGGTAGGTCAGCCCCTGGCGCAGCCGCTGGAGCCGGTGTCCACCCAAAATCTCGCTTTCGAGGGCATACACCCGGTAGCGCATAGTTTTGCTGCCCGCCGCCAAGTCCTCACGGTAGAGCTTGCCGTACTCCTCCAGGGCTCGCAGCGCCTCCTGCACCCGGCAGAAATTGGCCTGCAGCACCGCCATCACGCTGGTGCGTTCCGCCTCCTGGGGGTGGGTGAGGGCGGTGCCGGGGTCGCCGGGGGTATCGCGCGCTAGGCGGAGCTCTGGGGCGTGCCACTGAGCCAGGGTTTGGCGCAGGTGCTTGAGTTGCTCGGTATGGGCCTGGTCGTTGAGGCCAAAACGGCACCATTCTTCAATGATGCGCAGCCCTTCCCGAGCCCGATCGAGGTTGGCATCGAGAATGCGATAGACTGCCTCATCGGTCTGATTGGGCAGCACTGGCAGCCCGTATTCCTGGCGCAACTCCGGCATAGAAACGGCCTAGAACATAACTTCCACATCCTACCAGGCAGCAGGATGTCCTTGGCAGCTACTGTTTTGGCTGCAAAATCTGCTCAATGCCTTTCACGGCTGGGTCAGACCGCCAGACATCAAAGGCCTTCCAGCCAATAAAGCCAAGGGCCACTATAGATGCGATCGTCACCAGGGAGGAGAGAAACCGAGTGAAGGAACTACCAGGCTCAATGCGCATAAACCACTGCTTAGATAACGACGGGGAAGGGCAAAAAGGGGGAAATGCACCAGGGGAAATTCCTCATGACGCAATGCCCCCTTAATATCTGTCTATTCTAGTGGCTTGGGCTATGGTCCGTGACCGTAGCCCGGCGACCAGTCCCCATATTTGCCGTTAGCCTAGGGCCATTTGCCCCCAGAGGAAGGGGCCTAGCGATCGCTGGGGGCCAGCCGCTTTTTAAGCGAGTCTGAGCGACGGCGGGCGGTTGTATTCTTGGGCTCTAGTGCCAGGGCGGCTTCGTACATTTCTAGGGCCTGGGCAGTCAGCTGCTTGCGCTCGTAGCTATGGCCCAAATTATTGAGGGCGGTGACGTATTCAGGGGAAATCTTCAGCGCTTCCTTGTAGTTGCGAATGGCTAGGTCGTACTGCTCCTGGGCAAAGTAGGAATAGCCCAGGGCGTTGTAGACCACCGCAGAATTGTCGGTTTCGTCGTCGTTGAGCTGTTTGAGAGCCTGTTGCAGGTACAGCGCCGCCTGGGTATAGAGCTTCTTATCAAGCAACAGGCTGCCTAACTCGTAGTACTCCTGAGCGGTGCCTTTCTCTTTGGTGAGGCGCGACTGTAGCCGCGACAGAGTTCCCTCAATGCGGCGGGTCTTAAGTACCTGGCGTACAACAAAAAAGGCGGCAACGCTCAGCAACGTCAGCAGAATACCCAGGTAAATGAGGAGCAGGTTGCTGTTTTCCATCCGGTCTCTATCCGCAGTTGAGGTCTAAACTATCTTGCCATGGCTAGGGCAACCCCCAAACGGTGGCGCGCTCTTCTAGCCAACCGTTGTCATGCCAGGCGATCACCGTCTGGGCTACCAGAGCGCGGAGCTCGGCGTACTGGTGGCCCTTGGGCAGTGCGATCGCCAAGGGTTCTGCCGAGAGCAGGCTGGGTAGCAGGTAATAGCCGCTGTAGTCTTGCTGCCACCCGGCGAGGACGGTGAGATCGCCAGCAAAACCGTCGATCTGTCCCGTACTGAGGCGGTTAAATGCCTCCTGATAGCTCGTCAGCGGAGTGAGATCCGCCAGGGGTAAGAGATGACGCACAACTGCTACGGCGCTAGATCCCTGCAACACCCCAAGCCGTCCCCGGTGTAAATCCTGTAGCTGCTGAAAACGCGGATTGTGCACGAGGATGCTGGTGGAATCGAGGTAGTAGGGAGGGCTGAAGCTGACCAATCGCTGCCGCCCCGCTGTTAAGGTGATGCCGGCGATCGCCAAGTCGGCGCGATCCTCCAGCACCGCAGGCAGTCGATCGCCATTGGGTACCACCACAAACTCCACCGCCTCAGGATCGGCGAATATCTCCGCTGCCAGTTCTCGAGCAATATCGATTTCCAGGCCGGTCAGATTGCCATCGCCGTCACGAAAGCTCAGCGGTTGCCAACCCTCCCTGACCGCTACGACTAGATGACCGCGCTCACGAATGGTAGCCAGGTCAGCAGCAAAAACTGGGAGCGCAGCTGACTGTACCCCCAGAATCAAACCAAGCCCCAAAAAACTCCATCGCATGGCGTTGTCGCTTCAGATTTACGACCGCCCCGCGCGAACCCCTAAGCTCGGGTCGCCACCTCAACCACCTTGGCAAATCCGTTGGGATCGAGCACAGCCATTTGGGCCAGCATTTTGCGGTTGATGTCGATGTTGGCCTTCTTGAGGTGACCAATCAGCTGACTGTAGCTCAGCCCGTGCATGCGAGAGGCTGCGTTGATACGGGTAATCCAGAGGCGGCGAAAATCGCGCTTCCGGTTGCGGCGATCGCGATAGGCATACCGTAGGGCCTTCATGACCTGCTGGTTAGCCGTGCGAAACAGCTTGGAGTGCGAACCCCTAAACCCTTTAGCCAGCTTGAGAATTTTGTTGCGGCGCTTGCGTGCTACGTTGCCGCGCTTAACACGTGCCATGACTGTTTAACCTTTGGGACGATGGAAATTTACGTGAATTCAACCAAAACCGGAATCTAGAGGTGGAGTCTAAGTCTGAGGGAAACCCCAGACGTCGAGCTGAACCCGAGATAGACCCTAAACTCTCGATCGACCCACCTTAGAGGTAGGGCAACATCAGTTCTACGTTGGGAGCATCTTCCTCAGCTACCACGGCAATTTTAGACAACCGAGAACGCCGACCGGCATTTTTGTGCTGCAGGAGGTGATTCTTAAACGCCTTGCGACGCATGATTTTGCCGCTGCCACTGCGGCGAAATCGCTTGGCGGCAGCTTTGCGAGACTTGAGCTTGGGCATGGTTACCACAGTTTCGACACAGTCTATAACTATATCACGGGTTTTCCACACCCTTAAATATCTTGTTCAACTTTATCCATGCCCTGGCCCAAGTGCCCTGGCCCAGGGCATTCCCAAGGGACGTAGCCAGAGGAAGGTCCTGGGTTTGGTCAAATTTTAGGTTTGGGCTTGTCAAGATTGCACCCTTGTCGCTAGTATAAGTTTTGCGCCTAATCCTCAGTAGCTCAGTGGTAGAGCGGTCGGCTGTTAACCGATTGGTCGTAGGTTCGAATCCTACCTGGGGAGTTTTAGAAAAGACATTTTGCAAACAGGGGTTTTGCCCCTGTTTGTCTGTCTGGGTCGGCTTTCTCTATCACCCTGCGACGCTAGTGCCAGCGGCGCAGGGATAAATGATCGCCACGCCACGCCCCGTCACCGACTGGGGTTGAGAGGGGGAGATCGAACAACTGAGTTCTAAAGGAAACCTTAAGCTCGGACCTGATGACTTACATTTATTCAAAAAAAATTAGCCTTGCTGCTTATAATTCATCCAGCAAACGTATTGTTTTGATATGGCTCTTAACATTGGGTGATACATTACTTCTAATGAATGCTCATGATCGACTGTCTCCCTCGGGCTGGGGCCGGAGGCTGATGGCAGACCGAGGTTGTTTTCAGATTGTGTAAGTTTTAGGTGGTGATGCCTCGTATTCTCGTCATAGATGATGATCCCGCGATCGCTGAACTTGTTTCCATAAACCTGGAAATGGCCGGCTACGACGTGAACCAGGCGGGAGACGGCATCAAGGGCCAAGCCCTGGCAGTACAGCTACTACCAGACTTGATTATGCTTGACCTGATGCTGCCTAAGGTAGATGGCCTAACGGTGTGCCAGCGACTTCGCCGCGATCGTCGCACCGCCGATATCCCGGTACTTATGCTGACGGCCCTATCTCAGACCCAGGATAAGGTTGACGGGTTTAATGCTGGTGCCGATGACTACCTCACCAAGCCCTTTGAGTTGGACGAAATGCTGGCGCGGGTGCGGGCCCTGCTCCGTCGAACCGATCGCATTCCCCAGGCTGCCAAGCACAGCGAAATTCTTAACTACGGCCCCCTCACCCTGATTCCAGAGCGGTACGAAGCGATTTGGTTCGATGGCACCGTAAAGCTCACCCATCTGGAGTTTGAGCTGCTCCACTGCCTGCTGCAGCGCCATGGTCAAACAGTTTCGCCCAGCCAAATTTTGCAGGAGGTATGGGGCTACGAACCGAACGATGACATCGAAACCATCCGTGTTCATGTTCGCCACCTGCGCACCAAGCTAGAGCCCGACCCCCGGCATCCGAAATTTATCAAGACGGTCTACGGGGCCGGCTATTGCCTAGAACTGCCTGCCTTTGTGGCAGAATAGCCACCGAAACCCCTGGGCACGCAGTGAGCCCCAGCCTACAGTCTGCCCTTAAATAGGAATTAAGAGCAGAGGGATAAAGCCCTTCTGCTCTTGTGGGTTAGTTGAGACGTTTTAATCAGCGGAAAACTGCATGGTGCCGCTGCCAAAGACGAGATCTATAAACAGGTTGCCGCCCTGAAAGAAATAGATGGCAGAATTGCCGAGGGCCTGCACAAACTCGTTGTCAATTGAACCCTCGGGGCAGGCGGCCATGGTGGTAGCAATGGGGGAAATTTCGATACGGCTATCCTCGGTGGTCGTAAAACTACCTTGGCCCCGATTACAGTCGGCCTGCACCGCCAAGCTACCATCGGCCATGAATTCGACGGTGTAGTTTTCAGGGGGGTCGGCCACGAGCAATTTGCCATCGTTAAACTGAATCTGCTGTAGCTTCCAGACCGTGCCAACTAGCGCTGGTGTCGGGGTACTAGAAAACTGCATAGTACCACTATCAAACTTTAGATCAATGAATAGATCACCCTCTTGGAAGAAGAAGAAGTTGGAGTTATTCATGGCCTGCAAAAACTGAGGACCAATGCTGCCTTCTGGGCAAGCAACCAGCGTGGTGGGCCCCAACTTTACCGATAGGCGTCCGTCGGCTTCTTCGGTAAACTCACCCAGCGCTCGATTGCAGTCAGCCTGCACAAAAACCTGTCCATCGTCAGCGAATTCAGCGGTATAGTTCTGCGGCGGGTTGGCTGTCAGCAGGGTGCCATCATTCATCTGAATCTGCTGAAGCTCCCAAACGGTGCCGGTCAGAGGTGGTACTCCGGGACCAGTAGAAGGAGCGACACAGGCGGTTGCTCCCAAAAGTACTGTGGAAGCTACAGCAATTACGGCTGAGGACCGAGGGAAAATCATAGAATCACCACACGTTTTATAGATAGGTCTCTCTTCAGAAAGATAGACTAAGTAGAAGGATAGGCTCAGGGCTGCTCGAAAAAGCCAAAGACTGCTCTCTAGACTTGAATTTACCTACGGGTCTCATCATAATTGCAACATCCGTGAAAAAACGTCAACACTGAGGCTGTAAAGTCATAATTTTTAATGCTCCCATTGGGTTTTAGAGAGCTGTAAGGAACCGATTCCTATAGCATTCCTAGATTCAAGCCACTCTTTTGTACGGGGCTGTAGTCGGTTTCTTTTTACACCAGTCAATCGACTGAGCCAGATTTTTAGGCATGCTCGTGCTCGTCCCAAGGGCTGCTCAATATCCGTTGCTGCCCTTCGAGAGAATATTATTTGCCATTATTTATTTTTAAGTACCTCAGTCTCCACTGGGCGTGATGTTTAATATCAATGGTCCATGCCGCTGGCGCGGCACCCCAACGATAAAAATCTATTTTCAGGGCAATCGTCCATAAAGCTGGGGTATCATCCCCAAGGATGAAAATTCGTCGTAGGGTACATCCGCGCAGCGATACACCGTCTTGTAGGAGCAAACGGCGTTTTCACTTCACACTTCGACTGCTTAGTGGTGCAGAAAAGTCCTGAAAGGGTTGCTGTGCCGGGAGTCTCAAATGAGACAGGGTAGCTGGGGTGGGGCATTTCATGAGAGGCTTGAATTCCCCAACTCAAGACCAGTCTCATGGAAACACCCCTCTTGTATC
>JBGSNT010000171.1:0-8543 GCA_041739575.1 Nodosilinea sp.
GATCCGCTCTACAGCAGTCTCAGACCGTGAGTCGATAACAGCAGGGGTGGGGGTCGGAGGCAGACGCATAAACGCTAGAACCGTTGGAACTAGCCTGAAACTCTAGCATCTTTAGGCTCCCTTGAGAATGAAATGGCCCTGGACGGTTATCTGACTCGTCGCCCTTCACAACAACGAGAGGTCTTATGGACACGCTAAAAATTCTACAGGCTTCTGAACAAGCCAACTGGGATTATGACGATGAAGCAGATGTTTTATACCTGTCAGTAGGTGAACCTCGCTCAGCAGTCGGCATCGACATCGGCGATGGTGTGGTGCTGCGCTATGACGAAGAAACCCAGGAAGTTGTTGGCCTGACGGTGATTGGGTTACGAGCTAAGCTTGCTAGGGCGGCTTAGCTAGACCTGGTTGAAGTCGTCCCCTAGCCGTTCTCGTATTCCCGACTGTAGGAGCAGACATCGGTAGCCTGCTCCTACGGAGCTTACTTAGCTTTGGTTGAACTCAACTGTCTGAATCGCCTTGCCCGGCTTAAACTGGGCAATTCCCTGCTGTTGGACCGCCTGTAGTGGCACCTGCCAGGCGTGAATCAATGCTGCCGTATGAACATCAATGATGTGTCCAACGAAATTCAAACCCGCCCATGCAGTGGCCTAGTACTAGGCCTGATAAGTTCTGCCCCATTCCCCCACATGGGAATGGGGCAGTAGGAAAGCGAAGGAACTAGGGAGAAAAATTAGTTCCATCACTTTTGAATTGGATTACTAGGGCGGGCATCAGGCAAAGTCGTGGGCCAAAATAGCCTGGCCGCGGCGGTAGAGTTCTTCGGCGTATTCGGTCCATGTGCCCTGACCCCAGTAGCGGAAGCAGCTGGTTTGCAGCAGCAGGTTGTGGATTAGGGCGTTGCGGTAGCGGTGCTGGCGCCCTAGGGCATCGCCATGGTCGCTCTGGCCGGCCATGGTTTGGTGAAACTGGGCGCTGAGCCGCTGCATGGGGTCAAGCACATTGTCGTAGCCCTGCACCCAGCTGCGATCGCCCGTCCAAGAGCCGCCTTCCATCGAGAAACTGCCGTCTTCGGCCTGGAGGTTGGCGATCGCGCCCGCTACCGCCTCTGGCCCCGTGGCACCCCCCATAGCTGCCCACAGTTGGCTCTGCCCCACCGCCTGACAGGGGGGAAATGTCTCGGGGCCACACCCCGCCGCCGCCAGCAGTTCTAAATACTCGGTGCCGTTAAAACCCACCACGCCGCGGCGCCCGCCCCCCTGGTCGCGCATTTCGTACCACGATCGCATAAAGGCACTGGGGAACTCGTTCATCATCACGCCGCCGTTTTCGCCATCGCTGATCTGGCTGACCAGCGGGGGCACTGTGGTGTCGCCTAGGGCTATCTGGCCCAGGGTTTTAGCCTCCCAGTAGGGCTGCATTTGGCCCACCAGCTTGGTGTCAGACCCCTGGGTTTTGACCAGCACCACGATCTCTTCGACCTCGCCCTGGGCGTTGCGGGCGATCAGCCGGTGGGGCAGGTGGGGCTGTGCTAACCCATGCCCTTCGAGGGATTCCACCGTGTGCTCCTGCACCAGCAGCCAGCGGTAGCCGCAGTCTTTGAGGGTTTTGACAAAGGCGTAGAGCACGTCTGGGTGGTTGGGCAGGTGCATCTCCGGCGGCGAAAAGCCCCGCACCCGAGCCAGGGCCTCGGGGCCAAACAGGGCGGCAAAGTGGTGCTGCCAGGCGCGAATGTGTAGCTTCAGGTCGGGTACCGGGGTGGAGGGTACCACCGCGTGGCCCCAGCAGGTGCCCAGCCATTCCACGTAGGGCTGGTAGGCGGGGTCGCAGGCGAGGCGGCGCAGCTTGGCCAAAATATCCTGACGATCCATCTGCTGTAGACCCCACAGCAGGGTGCCCGAGTAGTCGAGCATTACCCGCGGGTTGCAGCCCTGGCTGACCAGCTCTGGAATAAAGTCGCCCAGGCGAGCGTAGCAGTAGGCGAAGGTGCCCGCGTTGTGGTTGTCCCCGTCGTAGGGGTGCTCAAACATGTACTGGAGGTGGTTGATCAGCTCACCCATGGCCCCGGCGGGAATGGTGGGCTGGTGCATGTGCAGGGCGATCGCAAAGCCCGCCGAAATATCCTCCAGCGCCAGGTTGGTGTGGGGCAAAAATACCGGCTCATCGCTGGCCATGAGGGTGGCAATAGCGGCCTCTCGCCCCGCCAGGGGGGGCAGCCCATTCTCTAGGGCAGGCCAGTCTGTAGACGATTGAGGGGAGAGCACAGCACCGGTCATAGCAGTCTCCAAACGATGGCCCGCCCGACTCATCGGGAAAGCCTATGGTCACGATTTAACTATCTTATGTAGTGTTGCACTGTGGGGAGCACTTACACCACGGCTAGCGACATTTTTTGGTGTAGGCGCCTGGTCGGGGTGGCCAGGGTAAAGCGTCTCAAGGAGGGCTGCGCATTGAGGGGGTAGCCCATGGCAAAATCGTTTCCGTAGGGCTCGGGGGAAACATAACGATGGATATTCTCAAGATTGCGGCGTTTTCAGACGGGGATCGGGGTGGCAACCCCGCCGGGGTGCTGATTGCTGAGGCCCACCCCAGCGAAGCCGATATGCGGCGCATTGCGGCAGAGGTCGGCTTCTCAGAAACCGCCTTTGCGGCCCCCACGGGCAGCAGCTGGCGGGTGCGCTACTTTTCGCCCGAGTCTGAGGTGCCCTTTTGCGGCCATGCCACCATCGCTCTGGGGGCCGCCCTGGCCCTGCTGAAGGGCGATGGCGTTTTTCCGCTCCGCCTCAACGCAGCCGAGATTACCGTGGCAGGTCGTCGCGATGGCGACGCGCTTTCGGCGACCTTACAGTCTCCCCCCACCCACAGCGCCGCCGCCGATTCTCAGCTAGTGGCCGACGTGCTCGATCTGTTTGGCTACAGTGAGGCCGATCTGGATCCCCAGATTCCCCCCGCCTATGCCCACGGCGGTGCCGACCACCTGGTGCTGGGGCTCAACACCCGTGCCGCCCTGGCCGCCATGCACTACGACCTGGCCGCTGGTCGCGCCCTGATGAACCGGGCTGGACTGGTCACGATCTGCTGGGCCTATGCCGAGTCACCCCAGCGGTTTCACACCCGCAACCCGTTCGCGTCAGGGGGCGTCTACGAGGACCCGGCGACGGGGGCAGCCACGGCGGCCCTGGGCGGTTACCTGCGCGATCTGGGCTGGCCCCACGGGGGCAGTATCGAGGTCATTCAAGGGGAAGATATGGGGATGCGATCGCGCCTGCGGGCCGACATTTCGCCCATACCGGGCAGCTCGATTCGGGTCTCGGGTACCGCTCGCGTGATTGAGAGCGGTGCCGATTGATGGCGGCATCGTTGGTGACCTAAATGCGAGGTGTTTAGTCTGCAAAGGCGCGATGGTCAAGGGGCCGACAGGGTTCAGTGGAAAACCGTTGCCGTCAGCTGCGCTTGGATCAGGTTTGTCAGTTCTGTCGCTAGGGGCTGGTAGGCATCGATCGCCCCTAGGGGCTGCATCGGTATCAGCACACTCACGGCCACCCAGGGCGTTAGCCTGTGTTGCGTCAGCTGAGACCACTGGTCTGCCCAAAACCAGTGACTGGGGGAGGAATGACCGAACTTAGGCATGGCGTACCACTGTACCACCGCCAGGCTCTGGCGATCGTCCCGGGCTTGAAAGAACCGAGCATTCACCGGGCCAGCTCCGGCGGAGGGCCCAACCCTAAGCCTTTGGCGCGACTCAATACGCCAATTTTGCGCCCCCGTCAGGTCTATCCACTCTAGCTGCGGCTGGTTGCTGTGCCAGGGTTGGGGGTGTAGCAGTAGGGCAAACTGTTGTACCGAAGCCCCCTGACCGGGGGGAGTCTCGGCTCGATATTCCCCTAGATTCCAGGCTTGTTTGTTGATGGCGATCGGTTCAGCGCTGGTCAGCTGCCAACCAGGTAGCTCTAGCCCCGTTGCCTGTAGCTGGTGGAGTTGATCGATCTGGGCCACCTGGGACAGGTTATCCCAGGGCCAAGGCCCACCCAGGTAGGCGGGCAAAATGGCGATCCCCGCCAGGGCGGTGAGGGCCATCACCAGGGCCAGGTTTACCCAGCGATGAGGCCAGTTTGACTGGGACGAGGGGGGCTGTGTAGTCATAGCAAGGGGTCGTGGGCTAAACAACAGACCAGGCTTTGGCCTAGACAGACTGGGAATAGGAGGAAGACGACGCCCCCAGAGCAAGGCTAGGGGGCACTCGAGATTGAATAAATCGCAAAAGAATAATAATGCTCAGCAGCATGAGCGCTGAGTACAGATCCCCACCCCAGCTTTCGTGGAGCCAGTCAAAGGCCTCGGTTTTTCCCATGCCGTGGAAATAGCTGAGCAGAGCGTTGCGCAAAATATTGCCCACCACACTAATGGCCACTGTGCCGGTAAAAAACAGACCCATCCACAGCCGCGAGCGGTAGGCCCTTGTCCAGTAGGCCAGCATCAGAGCCACGTAGAGGCTGGTAAATAACATTTTGAGTCCAGCGCAGTGGGGTGCTACCTCTACTGTCTGGCCGTTGACGTAGACATAAATGCTCTCAACGGTGACGGGCAGGCCCAGCTGAATCAGCAAAAAACCCGCTACTGCAGCAATCAACTGCTGTAAAGGCAGCACATAGGGCTCAATCAGGTAGGGCAGTTGGGTGGGCGTGGCCAAGGCCACCAGCACCAGGGAAATGGCCTGGAGGCGGACGCCTGCCGTCGACTTTAGGCACAGGCATACCCCTGTCAGCATCACCGGTAGCGAGAGATTCATCCAGTCGGGCAGGCCGGTGACATACATCAGGCAGGCTAAACCCACCAGTCCTAGCCCCAGCGGATGGCACCGATTGGGTAATTGGGCCCAGCGATCGCGCTTGTCCCAGGCGATGTAGGCGGCGAAGGGCAGCCCCAGCAACCCATGGCTAAAGTATTCGTGCTGAATGCTGATGGATTTACTCACCCAGCCATCCACCCAGTGCACCAGCAGCGGCCCGTAGAGGATGGCCAGGAGCAGGGCGATGGTCAGAGACCGGCCCAGAAGGGCCATCGCCCAGCTGATCGAGAGATGACGGCGGGGGGAGGACATGGCAGGGGGGCAGGGCGGTGGACAGGCTCAGTCGGTAGGTGGGATGGTCAGGTGGACTGGATGTTCAAACCTTTAAGCGTGCTAGTCCTTTAACCTCTCCTTCCTGTCGATGCATCACCGTTTTAACCATAACCTCTACAACGTAATCGACCTGTTCCAGGGTCATGCCCGGATACATCGGCAAGGAAAGGATCTCCTGGCTGAGGGCTTCGGCCTCGGGAAAGCTGCTGGGGCCGTAGCCGAGGGAGCGAAAGGCCGGTTGCAGGTGGCAGGGAATGGGATAGTGGATGCCGGTTTGCACCCCAGCCGCAGTGAGCTGGGCCTGGAGTTCGGTACGGCCGGTCGGGCAGGCTTCGGTGACGCGCACAACATAGAGGTGGTAGCTGTGGCCAGGGCCAGCATCGTTGGCCACAGGCAGGATGCCGGATTTGGTGAGGGGGGCAAGGCGGCGATCATAGTACTGGGCGATCCCATAGCGAGCCTGGTTCCAGCCGGGCAGGTGGGGTAGCTTGAGGTTGAGCACAGCCGCCTGCAGGGTGTCTAGGCGGCTGTTGGTGCCCAGGGGTTCGGTGTGGTAGTACTTGCTGGTAGCGCCGTAGTTGCGCAGCGATCGCGCCCGGCGGGCCGCCGGTTCATTGCCCGTCACAAACATGCCCCCATCCCCCAGGGCACCGAGGTTTTTGCTGGGGTAAAAACTAAAGGCCGCCCCCAGCCCTAGGGAACCTGCGGCGTAGCCCTCGCGGTGGGCCAGGTGGGCCTGGGCGGCGTCTTCAAAAATAATTAGCCGGTGGCGGTTAGCCAAATCGAGCAATGCCTGGGGAGACACCATCTGGCCGTAGAGGTGGACCGGCACGATGGCGCGGGTGCGGGGGGTAATGGCCCGCTCGGCGGCAGCCAAATCGATCAGGGCAGTGGCGCGATCGCAGTCGACCAACACCGGCGTTGCCCCGGCCCGCAGCACCCCCATCAGAGTGGCCACAAAGGTATTGGCGGGCAGGATCACCTCGTCGCCGGGGGCAATGCCGCAGGCGACCAGACCCAGGGCGATCGCGTCGGTGCCGCAGCCCACCCCCACCCCAAAACTGGTGCCGCAGGCAGCGGCAAAGTTAGCCTCAAAGTCGCTGAGGGCCTGACCCAGTACAAAATCTCCCTGGGCAATAACCCCGTTGATCACCCCTCGGATGGCTTCCTGAAGAGGCGCATGTTGCCAGGTCAAATCCACAAAGGGAATGGTCTGCGAAGAAGGAATTGTCATACTCGCTAGGGTAGGTTTGGGTAAGGCCTATAGGTTCACGCTCAGATTGCCCGATTGCACAAACCCCATAACTTAGGGAAAATACGGACAAAGTAACCCCCCTAAGGACTCCATTCCATCGGTCTAGGAGCCCCATCAGGGCCAGACTTGTGGCCCAATCGCATCTGGATCCCAGTTAAGGCGGTAGACTGGGGCAGACCTAGCCTAGGTTCCCATGATTCAGAGTCTTCTACCGTCCGGTTTGGGCCGATTGAGAGGAATGGCTAGGTCAGCACGCGCGTGGCTAAATTGCCCTATTCAGCTACCGTTATTCCTATGGATTTTGAAACCGCTCACGCCTTTGTAGTACGACAAACCCTCGGCACCAGCGACGACCTGCCCGACACCTTTATCGTCTGCCTGCGCCAGGGCAAACCGCCCGTGCCTGGCCAGGTCACCTCTCTGTTGCTGGCCCTCAAGGTGCTGTTTGAAGGGCTCAAGGCCGAACCCACCCTCGATCGCACCCTCACCCAGGCTCTATTTATTCTCTCCTACGAAAGCCGTCAGCTCTATGCCCGGGGCCAAAAGGCCGGGGTTTCCTGGCCGCCGCTGCTCGACGAAGATCTCGGGCGCATTGGCAAGGCAGCCCAGTCGATCGTGTTCGGGGAGTGGCAGGGATAGTTCGGCAAACCACACCTGTTCGAGAATTGTCTGAAACACTTTTTGGTGGCTAAATTAGCACTCAGGACAAGAGAGTGCTAATCGCTTTCGGTCTATCAATCGGTCTATCAAATTGATGCCAACGCGCAAATCTTTGGAGGTACATTATGGCCGCAGTCACCCTGAGTGTCTCTACTGTCAAGCCTTTGGGCGATCGCATTTTGGTCAAGGTCAGCGAAGCTGAAGAAAAAACCGCTGGGGGCATCCTGCTGCCCGACACCGCTAAGGAAAAGCCCCAGGTGGGCGAAGTGGTGCAGGTCGGCCCCGGCAAGCGCGATGACAACGGTTCGTTCCAAACCATGGAAGTGAAGGTCGGCGACAAGGTGCTCTACTCCAAGTACGCCGGTACCGACATCAAGCTCGGCACCGTCGACTACGTGCTGCTACGCGAAACCGATGTGCTCGCCGCCCTGGGCTAGGCCAATTTTGGGTTTTGGATTGGCGATTTTGGGTTGATTCTCCACCATCCCCTCTTGGGATGGGCAGGGGTGGGTCAGTCCGTAGGGTGGGCACCGCCCACCATTGACCGGGGGCGATCGCCACCCAACCCGTAGGGTGCATCCGCAACCGCGATGCACCGCTCGGCAAACACCTCAAAGGAAATGTCTTATCCATTCGAGACATCCTTGTGGAGCAAGCTTGGTGCGTCAGGCTTTGCCATGACACACCCTACCGAACCTCAAACACAACGCAGTTCATCCATTCAACTTGTTGGGAGGATTATTTTTCCATGGCTAAAACCATCACCTACAACGAAGATGCCCGTCGCGCCCTAGAGCGCGGTTTCGATATGCTGGCCGAAGCCGTCGCCGTCACCCTCGGCCCCAAAGGCCGCAACGTGGTGCTCGAGAAAAAGTACGGTGCGCCCCAAATCATCAACGACGGCATCACCATCGCTAAAGAAATTGAGCTAGAAGACCACATCGAAAACACCGCCGTCTCTCTGCTGCGCCAGGCGGCCAGCAAAACCAACGACGCCGCAGGCGACGGCACCACCACCGCTACGGTGCTGGGCCATGCGATCGTGAAAGAGGGGCTGCGCAACGTCGCCGCTGGGGCCAACGCTATCTCTCTCAAGCGCGGCATCGACAAAGCCACCGCCTTTCTGGTTGAGAAAATCGCCGAGCACGCCCGCCCCGTGGGCGACTCCAAGTCCATTGCCCAGGTGGGTTCTATCTCCGCCGGTAACGACGACGAAGTCGGCCAGATGATCGCCGACGCCATGGATAAAGTCGGTCGCGAGGGCGTGATTTCCCTAGAAGAAGGTAAATCCATGACCACCGAACTGGAGGTCACCGAGGGGATGCGCTTCGACAAGGGCTATCTGTCGCCCTACTTTGTCACCGACACCGAACGCATGGAAGCGGTGCTGGAGGAACCCTACATTCTGCTCACCGACAAGAAAATTGCCCTGGTGCAGGATCTGGTGCCCGTGCTGGAGCAGGTGGCCCGCTCCGGCAAGCCCCTGATGATCATCGCTGAAGACAT
>JBGSNT010000263.1:0-6371 GCA_041739575.1 Nodosilinea sp.
GGTTTCAGCCTGGGGTGGGGGGCTGGGGCGACAGCTGGTAAGCACCAGGCAGGCGATCGCTAGTAAGCCCCAGGCCACCAGGGCCGGGCGGGCCGGGTGAGGCGATGGATGAGCAGATTTTGCAGCCATAGTTACCTTCCGGGGCAGGATCTGGTGACATAGTAGCGTTTTGTCGCGATCGCCAGACCACTATCTTTTCGCCAGCTAGCCGTCCTGCGGGCAATTGAATTCTGGGCCAAAGCTCATTTTTCCCCCTGGGGCTGCGTCGACGGGGGCCGGGGTGGGTAAAGTATAGGCAGTACACTTTGCTTGGCTCTGGGCAGGTTGTAGTCAGAGCTTTCGCAGGGCGATCGCAGAGGCGATCGCCACAGTTGGCGTGAACAACTTGGGTGAACAACTAGGGGGATGGCCATGGCTCAAACGGTTCATTCGGCGGCGGCGGTAGCAGCAGCAACGATGGTAGCCCAGCCCGATGTGGAGCTGAAGCAGATCTTCAAAGCCTTTGGCGCCGACGTGGCGGTGCGCCAGCTCGATCTGACGGTACACCAGGGCGAATTTTTTAGCATTCTCGGGCCTTCGGGATGCGGCAAAACCACCACCCTGAGGCTGATTGCTGGGTTTGAAACCCCGACCTCTGGGGATGTGCTGATTCAAGGGGTGAACGTGAGCACGGTGCCCGCTCACCGACGCCCGGTCAACACCGTCTTTCAGAGCTACGCCCTGTTTGACCATATGACGGTCAAAGACAACATTGCCTTTGGGCTCAAGATTCGCCGGACCGGATCGGCCCAGGTGCGCGATCGCGTGGCCGAGGCCCTGCGCCTGGTGCAGCTAGAGACCATGGCTAACCGCTATCCAACTCAACTCTCAGGCGGACAGCAGCAGCGGGTTGCCCTGGCCCGGGCCCTGGTGAACCGTCCGGCCGTCATGCTGCTAGATGAACCCCTGGGTGCTTTAGATCAAAAGCTGCGCAAGCAAATGCAGGTGGAGCTAGCCAACTTGCACCGGCAGTTGGGCATTACGTTTATTATGGTCACCCACGATCAGGAGGAAGCCCTGTCGCTGTCGGATCGCATTGCCGTCATGAACAACGGCCAGATTGAGCAAATCGGTACCCCCAGCGAAATCTACGATCGTCCCAGCACCCCCTTTGTGGCCGATTTTATTGGCGAAACTAACCTGCTGTCGGGGCGCATTGACCCGGCGGCGGCCCAGGGGCAGGTGACGACCCACAGCGGGCTCAAGGTCTTGACCCGCACCCCTGACCCAGCGGAGCCGGCCCTGCCCCCCGAGGTGGTAGTGAGCGTGCGCCCGGAAAAAATAAACCTTAGCGCCAGCCCCCCCGGCAGCGGCGGTAACTGCTACCAGGGGGAGGTCAGACATCTGATGTACCTAGGCACCCACCTCCACTGCGTTGTGCAGCTCACCTCGGGAGAAACCCTGACGGTGCGTCAGCCCAACCGGGCTGAATCGGCCATTGTCGTCGATACGCCCGTGTACGTCCACTGGGCCGTCAATGATTGTCTGGCCCTAGCGGCGACCTAGGTCGGCAAATTTTCTGTTCAGTTGACTTGCCTTGACTATACTCAGAGACTAAACTTTGGGCGCTTGAGGAAATCTGCCCTATACTGCCACCCCCGTAGCTACCCTGGAGACCACTGTGCCTGGAACGCGACTACTGAAAGCTTCTTCACCGCGCCTCTCAGCCCTGAGCAGACGTCGATTTTTGCAGGGGTCAGCGGCTGTTATGGCCGGGCTGGCTGCGGCCAACTGTCGGCAGAACTTGACGGGGCCACCCAGCGGTGGTGGTGGCGATAGCGCTCTGCACATCTACACCTGGGCTAACTACACCGATGACGGCCTAGCCCAGGCCTTTACCGAACAGACGGGCATACCGGTGGTGGTCGATATTTTTGACTCTAACGAGATCATGCTGACCAAGCTGCAGGCCGGCGGCGGGGATGCCTACAGCATTATTTATCCCTCCGACTATATGGTGTCGGAAATGATTGATTTAGATCTGCTGACAGCCCTTGACCAGAGCCGGATTGTCGGGCTAGAAAACCTCAAGGCTAAATGGGTTGACCCCGCCTACGACCCCAACAATGCCCACAGTATTCCCTTTTGCTGGGGTACTACGGGGCTGCTCTACAACCGAGACGTGGTGCCCAGTGAGCCGACCGACTGGAATTTTCTCTGGGACAACCAGGTCGCTCTCTCGCGCCGCATGACGATGATTGACGATATGCGGGAGACCCTGGGGGCTACCCTCAGGTCCTTGGGCTACTCCTATAACACCAGCAACCCAGCGGAAATTGAGGCGGCCTACCAGCGCCTGCTGGAGCTACAGCCTCACATCGCGGCCTTTAAGACCACCGGCTTTGAGAACGAACTGCTGAGCGGCGACCTGAGCGTATCGATGGCCTACTCCAGCGATGCGATCGCCCTCACCCTAGAAGACGAGCGTTTAAATTACATCATCCCCGCCAGCGGGTCGTCGCTGTGGACCGACACCCTGGCCATTCCCAAGACCGCTCCCAATGTGGATGCGGCCTACCAGTGGATCAACTTCCTTCTCAATGCGGAGGTGGCCAGTGCGGCGGTGGAACGACTGTTCTTCGCCACCGCCAACCAGGCGGCCTTTGATCTGCTGCCGGCTGACATTCAAACCAACAGCGACCTCTACCCCTCCGACGAAATTCTGGCTAAGAGCGAAGGCATTGTCGCGGTGGACACTGCCGCCACCGACCTGTTTGACCAGTTGTGGACTCAAGTCACGAGCGCGTAAAGGGTGAAGGGTAATAGGACGAAGGGCTGACGTTTTCTATGCTGTCCTTTATCCTTCACCCCTAATCCCTTCACTATTTTTATCCGCCCATTCCACCTCCTCCCATGCCCCCTGCCCCCCTACCGACTTCTCCTCTACCTTGGGCCGATCGCTTGGCTCCTCGGCGCTGGCTAGGGCCGGTTACCCTGCTAGGGCCAGCGGGCGTATGGCTACTGCTCATGCTGGTGTTGCCTACCCTCTTGATCCTTGAGATTAGCCTGGTGCCGGGGCTGCGTTTGGGGCAGCCCAGTGGCGGCTATGGTCTAGGCAACTTTCTGCAAATTTTGCAGCCGGTGTATCTGCGAGTCATTGGCCGCTCGTTGGTCTTTGCGGTAGGGTCTACCCTGCTTTGCCTGGTGCTGGGGTTCCCGGTGGCCTACTGGCTGGCGCTGATGTCGCCCAAGCGATGGCGCAACCTGCTGGTGGTGAGCTTTATTTTGCCGCTGTGGACCTCCTCCCTGCTGCGCGCCTACGCCTGGACGGCCATATTGCGCCCCAGCGGTGTGCTGAACACGGTTTTGACTACGGTTGGATTGCCCACCCAAAATTTGCTCAACACTCCTACGGCGGTATTCATTGGTCTGACCTACAGTTTTTTGCCCTACATGGTCCTGATTCTCTACGCCTCCCTTGAGAAGCTTGATATACGGTTGCTAGAGGCCGCCGCCGACCTGGGTGCTACCGCTGCCCAAAGTTTTTGGCGGGTGACCGTGCCCCAAACGATGCCCGGCATCGCGGCGGCGAGTTTGCTGGTCTTTATCAGCGCCCTGGGTGACTTTGTGGTGCCTACCCTGCTGGGGGGGGCATCGTCTATGAATATTTCGCGGCTGATCTACAACCAGTTTTTGGGCCCTACCCGCGCCTGGGGGTTTGGCTCAGCCCTGAGCATGCTGCTGATCTTGGCAGTCAGTTTGGCGATCGCCCTACTGCTGCGCTTCGGCGATCGCAGCACCGTCACCGAAGCCTGACTCCGGCCCGCCCTCGGGTTTGGGTCACCCCTATCCCCACCGCTCTCACCGCCCCATGCCCCGAATCACCTGGCCCAGCCTCTTTAGCGCGTTGATGTACGCCTTTATGTATTTCCCCATCATTGTGCTGGGGGTGTACAGCTTTAACGACTCGCGCTATAGCGCTGGCTGGGGGGGCTTTAGCCTGCGCTGGTATCGGTCATTGTTTAGCGATCGCCGAATTTTTGCCGCCCTCCAGGACAGTCTCACCATTGCGATCGTGGCGGTCAGTATTTCGGCGGTGCTGGGCACTCTGATGGCGATTGGCCTAGCCCGCTATCGGTTTCGGGGCAAGGCGCTGTATCGGGGGGTGTCGTACCTGCCGCTGATTGTGCCCGACATCGCCATTGCGGTGGCGACCCTGGTGTTTTTAGTTTCAGTGGCGATTCCCCTCAGCCTGGGCACCATTATTGCGGCCCACATGGTATTTTGCCTAGCCTACATTGCGGTAGTGGTGTCTAGCCGTCTCCAGAGCCTCGACCCCAACCTCGAAGAAGCCGCCCTCGATCTGGGGGCCACTCCGGCCCAGGCGATGATCAAGGTGCTGATCCCGCAGTTAGCACCGGGTATTTTTGCCGGTTGCCTGCTGGCCTTTGTGCTCAGTATGGACGATCTGCTGATCTCCAGTTTTACCGCCGGGGGCGGTGCCAACCCCCTGCCCCTAGAAATCTTTAGCCGCGTCCGCACCGGGGTTAAGCCTGATATCAACGCCCTGAGCGTGGTGCTGATTTTAGGGTCGGCGCTGCTGGCCGGGCTGGCGGAATACGTGCGGTACCGCAGCGAGCGCATGCGGCAGGCGTCCTAACTGGCCCAGCCTCTGCAATAGCAAACCTCTGTCGGTCAGTTCAGGAATAGACTAGCCCAAAGTAATGCCTTTGGCCGTGATTTAAACCCCGCCGCGCCAAGATCTTGATCACGCCAATCGGAGATCAGGATCAGCGCCTTCCAGGGGTGCTATCACGGTGTGGCTGCGGCCCCTAGGCCATAGTAGTAATAGCCTCAAGTCGCCTAGGTCGTCACTATGCCTAACACCACTAGCCAATCGCTTAAGAACATCGTCGATCAAATCTTTGCGAATCGACGCATTAGTCGCCAGGTGCAGCATGAACTGATGGACCTGCTGCTGAGTCAGCCCACCCTGAGCAACCAAGATCACGACATTGCCCAACGGGTGTTCGAGGCGATTCGTAACGGTCAGCTGCGGATCGTTGATTAATCATCTTCGAAACCGCATACCCCCGATTCTAGGCAGGCCAACCTGTAGGGGCGAATGGCATTCGCCCCCGAGGCAGCGGGGCGAGCCCAGCAGGATCTAGTATGCGTATCTCTCTGGGGTCTTCCGGCGGGCAGGATTGCTTGAAAGAAGCCTACCAGTCGCCAGACATCACCGCTAGCGCCTGCCCGGTGGTGGTGACGATCCTCAAGGGTAACCCCTGGCCACTTTCCTGGCGGGGGAACTGCACGAGCTGAAGCCCGGAGCCCAATGGTTCGACTGTGGCTAGGTACTCACCATCCTGCCATTCCAGGGCTACCAAACGGTGGTGTAGCAGCCACATTTCCGCCAGTTCGCCCCGGTTGATTTGTTCGGGTTGGTCGCCACTATAGCAGTCCCAGGTATTGTCTAGGGCTGTCCACACCCCCGAGAGATAGAGGGGGTCAGTGCGGGCGCTGAGGCCGTAGGTGGTAAAGGAAAAAAACTCGTGGCCCCACCAGGTTTTGGCTATTTCTGCCAGGGGATCGCTCTGCAGGGCTTCGCCATAGTTGGGCATAGTCTGGAGCTGTTTGATCTGAGCGGCCTCGGAAGGGCGTTGCCAGTTGGGCAGGCTGAGGCAAACATGGGTCGCGATCGCCTGGTGGTTGCCAGGCGACGGGCTGAGGGGTTGGTCTACCTCTGTTAGATCCCCGAACGGGGCGGCATCGCCGGGGGATGCCGTTAGGTTGGCCTGGGCCAGGTAGCTCGACAGAGCCGGTGCGGCTCCGGCGATGTCTATCGCCGCCGATGGGAGCGTCCCAGGCTGGAAGGTCTGGGGCGGGATCGGTTGGTTCGAGGTGGTCAATAGACTCGCTGAACTAGCACCGAGGGTAACAAGCAGGGCCGTGGCGAACAGTTGGCTCATGGAACAGGATGGGAGACTTAAAACGCTAGGAAACAGACGATGGAGCGATCGCCAGAGTTGAGGTAAAGGTAAGACTGAGCTGCTAGGTACGCTTGCCTCAGCAACGCACACCAGGCTGCGGCACCGATCTAAAGAAACCCAAGGGGGCTGTGTCGAGGCGGGCTATGGGGGGAAAGCCCGAGGTGGATAAACCCAATATGAGCCTTTGGTAAAACACCGCTTTCTGGCGTCAGGACTGAAGCCGAGAACCGTGGGCTAGTAAGACTTTTACCTATTACCAAGATAGCGGCACTGGGCATTTCTGGGCCAAAGAATTGCCACTTCTTTAGGATCACCCCAACTGTCCTACAGGGGCAGGTCGCGATCGGGGGGAGGTGCTTCCGCTGCGCGGGGGACCGCCGGCAGGGGATCGCCGCTGTA
>JBGSNT010000264.1:0-6264 GCA_041739575.1 Nodosilinea sp.
GGAGGTCACATCCAATAAATAGGACTAGCCGATTTAGGTGTACTATCCCGGATCTCAACAGAATTGTCTAGTGACAGGCAGCCCCCTTTGCAGGTCTATCTGTCAAGTACAATTTATACAAAATAACTGCGATTGCCCTGCTCCCGCAGCGATCGCGTCACCTTTCTCAATACTGAGGCCAACCGTGCCCCCAACCCCGAGGGCTATACCTACAGCAATATTCGCGGCGAAAGCCAGTGGGAGATGTTTATCCCCAACCAGGGCAACACCTGCACCCTGTCGCGCAATGGCACTGTGGTCGATCGCGGCACCGTCACCAGGCGCGAACCCTCCAGCGGCGATTAACGATAGCTGGCTGCTGACCTCATAGCCGCGGGCAGATCTACTGTCTATCGGCCCGCCACCGCCCTTCTGCTTTTTGCTAAGGGCGATAGCGGTAATAACCACTATCCCTTCCAGGGCAGTGGTTTCAGTCACCCAGCCGATGCTGCCGTCGAAGACCGTCACCTGTAGCCTGATAAAGCCGTCGCTGGGGGTCTGCCGAGTCGGTGGGTTCGTAGGGGCGTAGACAGTGTCCTCCTGGTTGTAGTTGGCAAGGTTGTTATCCCACCACTGCCGCATCAAGGCCTTTCGAGCAGAAAAAAGCCTCACAAACATCACTTTTCTTGCTTTCTATCGACCCCTAGAGGGCTTTGAAGGAGGCGTTGACACCGTAGGCAACACCTCGATTTACCGATTTACGTTAAAGAGACAGCCCCTGGAAACATCGTGCGGTTGAAGGTATACTGCCTACTTAATGTCACCCCTCTGTAGACAGGTCTTTAGATAGGTTAGACAGGTTCGGTAGGGGTTCACTCCATTGCCTTTCAGGGGCAAGCCATGGCTCACTTTTCATACCTGCCGTTAGTTCAACAAACGTTGCAACGCCCGCTGACCCAGTTGGAGCAGCTGATTCTAGATGGTTCCTGGCAGGGCTGCCGCTATGGGCAAATGGCCCAAGGGTCGGGCTATGGCGAAGAATATATCAAGCAGGTGGGGGCTAAGCTCTGGGCGGAGCTATCTGACAAGATAGGCACCACGGTTACCAAAAAAAATCTACGGTTACTGTTTGCCAATACCGCTGCAGACCCAGCGGCGTCAGGCAAGGTCATTCCGCTCTTCAAGGCAGACTCGTCGGCAACGTTCGGCCCAGGCGTAGTTGGCAGGGCGCAGGTCAGCGAGGCTAGCCCACCACCCTGCACCGTTGACTTTCCTTCGGGGCCTTTGCCTCTGAATTCGAGGCTATACGTTACCCGTCCACCGGTTGAAGACACGGCCTTTGCGGAAATTACCCACGCGGGCTGTCTGCTCTGCATCAAAGCACCCCGCCGCTTTGGTAAAACATCGCTGCTGCAGCGGGTGATCGCCTACGGCACCACCCAGGGCTATCGCTCCTGCCGGATCGACCTGCAGGAGGCCGATGACCTGGTGTTTGGGTCTATCGACGGGCTGCTGCGGTGGTTTTGCCGCTACCTGGTACGCACCCTGGGCCTAGATCTATCGCTGGATCAGGTCTGGGATCCAGACCTGGGTAGCAAGGTCAACGGCGGTCTGATTTTGCAGCAGGTGTTAGCCGAGATCAACACGCCGCTGGTGCTGTCGATCAACTCCCTAGAGCGGGTTTTCTTTTTTGAGTCCGTAGCCCAGGACTTTTTATCAATGCTGCGCTACTGGCACGAGCGGTCTAAGGACAGCGGCCCTTGGCAGCAGCTGCGGCTGGTGCTGGTCTACGGCACCGACAGCTACATCGCGCTGAATCTGGAGGCGTCACCCTTTAACGTGGGCCACTCGCTGCGGCTGCCCCCCTTTACCCTGGCCCAGTTTTTGGCCCTGGGGCGCTGCTACCAGCTGTCGATGATGGATAGCGATCGCCACCGCCCCTACCTAGAAGACCTGCACCGCCTGATTGCCGGTCACCCCTACCTGGCCAACTTGAGCTTTTACGCCCTGGCTGAGGAGCAGCCCTTACCTGACCTGTCTACCCTAACCGACGGTATTTTTCGATCGCATCTACAAGAGCTGTGGGTGCAGCTGCGGCAAAACCCAGAGGCCCTGGCGGTCTGGCGGCGGGTGGTGGATGGCGCCGGGGTGCCCCTGAATGCGATCGACACCCTGCGGCTCGAAAGTCTGGGGCTAATTCGTACCGAAGACGGCCTGGTTTACCCGATCTGTGAGCTGTATCGGGGCTTTTTTGCGGCCCAGTTGAACCGTCCACCGGCGGAGGTAATCGCCCTGCCGAATTAAGCGATCGCCCGGTTAGGTCGGGGGCGGGTTTTAGGGGGCGGGTGGCGGGTTTCAGGTTTCAGGTGTCGGGAAAAACCTAAGCCCCAATGCTCATCCACTCATCCACCCACCCCCTCCCCTCCCATGCAAACCCTCGACAAAGACTTTCAGCGGCGACCCTTTCAGGTGGGTGGCACCCTAAAGGTGGATGACCCCACCTACATTCAGCGACGGGCCGATGGTGATCTCTACGAGGGGCTGCGGCGGGGCGATCTGTGCTACGTGCTGACCTCGCGGCAAATGGGCAAGTCGTCATTGCTGGTGCGTGCCAAGCACCGCCTGGCCCAGGCCGGGAGCTACTGCCTGGCCTTAGATCTGACCAGCGTAGGCACCGAAGATATTACCCCGACTCAGTGGTACAAGGGCATCTGTGCCCAGCTCTGGTTGGGCTTTGATTTGGGGGACTACGGCGAATTTCAGACCTGGTGGGCCGCGCAACAGGGCGATGGGCTACTGCAAAAACTGGTGGCCTGCGTGCAACAGATTTTGCAGCACTATCCCCAGCAGCCAGTGTTGATTTTCGTGGATGAGATCGACAGCGTGCTGGCGCTGCCGTTTCCGGTAGACGATTTCTTTGCGCTGATTCGCTACACCTACAACCAGCGGGCGGTAGAACCAGCCTTTCAGCGATTGACCTTTGCGTTGTTTGGGGTGGCCACGCCGTCGGATTTGATTCGCGATCGCACGCGGACGCCCTTCAATGTCGGTCAGGCCATTGCCCTGGAGGGGTTTTCGCTAGCAGAGGCCCAGCCCCTGGCGGCGGCACTGGGGTTGCCCGCCGAGTTGGCCCAGGCTGTGCTGGCGAGCCTTTTGCAGTGGACAGCGGGGCAGCCGTTTTTGACCCAAAAGCTATGTTACCTAGTGTGGCAGCACAGTCAGGGTGGGTTGGCCCTAGAGGCCGATGGGGCGACCGCCTGGGTGAGCGAACTAGTCCGCCAGCGGCTGATCCAAAACTGGGAAGCCCAGGACGACCCAGAGCACCTGCGCACCATTCGCGATCGCCTGCTGCGAGCCGATGGTCAGGCGGGCGGGCGGCTGGGGCTATACCAGCGCATTGTGGGTTCTGATCAAGAGTTAGAGTCAGATCCGGTGCTAGCCGACGACAACCCCGACCAGGCGGATCTGCTGCTGGCGGGATTGGTGAGACGTTACCAGGGGCAACTGGTCGTGAAAAATGCCATCTACCGCAAGGTATTTAACCCAATCTGGGTAGCCGAGCAACTGGCTAAACTGCGCCCCTACTCTCAGTCTTTGCAGGCCTGGTTGGCCAGCGATCGCCAGGATGAGTCTCGCCTGCTGCGGGGACAAGCGCTGCGCAGCGCCCAGCAGTGGGCCCAGGGCAAGCGCCTCACCGCCGAAGATTTTGAGTATCTGGCCGCCAGCGAAGCCCTCGATCGTCAGCTGATCGAAGATGCTCTGAAGCTGGCCATGACCCAGGAGGCCGAAGCCAAACTGCAACAAGAGCAACGGGTGGGGCGGCTGCAAAAGCTGCTGCTGCGGGTGCTCAGCCTGGCTTTGCTAATCACTGCGGGGGTGGGGGGGCTGGCCTTCTGGCAGTTTCGGCGGGCGGTGCTGGCCCAAGGGCAGGCCCAGCAGGAGACCATTCGCGCCCTGGCCGCCTCATCCCAAGCTCGCTTTACCGCCAACCAGCGGCTAGCGGCCCTGGTCGATGCGATCCAGGCCGAAGCGGGGCTGCGCCGGTTGACGGCCCGCCTCCCGGTTCCCGCCGATGTGCTTACCGCCAGCGGCTTTGCCCTGCGCCAGGCGATATACGGGGCCGAAGAGCGCAACCAGTTGCTCAGCCATACCGACAACGTCAACGGTATTGCCTTTGCCCCCGACGGTCAGCGGCTGGCCTCGGTGAGTGCCGATACGACCCTCAAAATTTGGCAGGCCGATGGCCAGGTGCTACACACCGTAGACGCCAGCGACACCGAGCTCTATGCCGTGGCCTACGACCCCAGAGGTGCACAAATTGCGGTGGCAGGCGGCGGCGGCCACGTCTCCCTGTGGACAGTTGAAGGAGAACCATTGCACCAACTCGACGGCCATCAGGTGGCAGTTTGGTCAGTCACCTACAGTGCCGACGGTGACTACCTCCTGACTGCCAGCCAGGATGGTACTGTCAAACGATGGAGCCGGGATGGGCAACTACTGGGAACCCTCACCGCCCACGACGCCCCCATCTACGGCGTAGCCATTAGCAACGATGGCCAGCACTGGGCCACCGCCAGCACCGACGGCACCGCCAAAGTGTGGGATGCCCAGGGCAACCTACTGACCACCCTGACCGGGCACCAAGGGCCAGTCTGGGCTGTAGACTTTGCCCCCGATGGCCGCTGGCTAGTCACCGCTGGGGACGATCAAACCCTGAAACTTTGGCAGCCCGACGGCACCCTGCTGCACAGCCTAACGGGGCATAGCGGCCCCATCTGGGGGGTGCGGGTCAGCCCCGACGGCGATTTTTTGGCCTCCACCAGCGTCGATCAGAGCGTCAAGCTGTGGCGGCCCAACGGCACCTTGATAAAAACCCTGAGGGGCCACACGGGCAATGTCTGGGGCGTCGATATTCTAGCTGAGGATGACGCGGCGACCGTGGCCACCGCTAGCTGGGACAACTCGGTGCGCCTCTGGCAGCCCAGCAACCCCCTAGTGCAGCGCCTGACCACGGGCGATGACTATATTACCCAGGCCGTGTTTGACCCCACGGGCGATCGCATTGTCTCCGCCAGTCTCAGCGGCCACATTCGCCTATGGAGCCGTCAGGGTGACCTGATTCGCACCCTGGGCCGCCACGAGGTCGAAGCCTGGACTGTCGCCGTCAGCCCCGACGGCAGCTACATCGTCTCGGGCAGTGCCGACAATACTCTTAAAATATGGAGCCGCGAGGGTCAGCTACTCCACGCCCTCACAGGGCACCCCGACGCCGTCTACGGAGCCGATATTAGCCCGGACGGTACCCTGATCGCCTCCACCAGCCTAGATGGCACCCTGAAGATCTGGAGCCGCGACGGTGCCCTGCTCCATACCCGCCAGGTCGGCCAAAGTTCTACGACCTTCCCCCGCTTCAGCCCCGATGGTACCCGGCTGGCCACCGCTGGGCAAAACTCCCTACGTCTGTGGACCGTGGTGGGCGATCGCCTCGAACCCTGGCGTACCCTAGAGGTCGGGCGGGTCAACAGCCTCACCTTTAGCCCCGACGGCCAGGCGATCGCCACGGTCAACAACGAGCTGCTGCGGGTGTGGAGTCTCGACGGCGAACCCCTGCACACCATCACCCCCACTGCCCAAGACGCAGACTTTCTCGGAGCTACCGCCTTTAGCCCCGACGGCAAGCAGCTGGCCGCCATTGCCTGGCGTCAAGGTCTAGAGGTCTGGCAGATTAAGCTAATCGACCTGGCCAGCGGTGAGCAAATTGCCATGTTGCCCGGCCACCAGGGGCGGGTGCGCGACCTCAGCTTTAGCTCCGATGGCACCCAGCTCCTCACGGGCTCCTTTGACCAAACCATCGCCCTGTGGAATCTGCAGGAAGCGTTGACGGTGGATTACCTGACCTTTGCCTGTCAGTGGGTCAACGACTATCTCACCAGCCAAACAGATCTGACTACCTCGACCTTAGCCCTATGCCAGGATCTGGACGCTTCAGACTGAACTCTGAAATGCTAAATAGGTTTGCTATGAGACTGCTTTATGGATCAATACTCTGATGGCGAATAGGTCTATATCTGACTGGATTAACTGGCTTGGGCTTTCGCCTCTGTTTTCAACCCCAGGCGACGCCATTCCACCATACCGCCAGTGATGTTATAAACCATGGTGAAACCTGATTTCACCAACTGCTGAGCGGCGATTGGGCTGCGGTGAGCGGTTAAGCAGACCACCGCAATGGGTCGCTCGTGCGGCAGGGCTCGAAACCACTGGGGTAAAAATCCTCGCCATATC
>JBGSNT010000295.1:0-1758 GCA_041739575.1 Nodosilinea sp.
CGCCAATCCGGGTGCCGTAGAGCATGTTGCGAAAGATTTCGGTGGTCATCACCACGATGGGAGCATCGCGATTGATGGAAATGTCGCCCGTGAGTAGCCCCACCTGGTCGTGGCCAAACTGATCGCGAAAATCGCGCAGCTTTTGGTTAGACAGCGCCTTCAGGGGAGTGGTGTAGAAGACGCGTTTGCCATGGGCGATGGCCCGATGGATGGCGTATTCGCCAATCAGGGTTTTGCCGGAACCCGTGGGGGCACAGACCACCACAGACTTGTCGGCATCGAGGGCAACTATGGCCTGGTGCTGAAAATCGTCGAGGGGGAAGGGAAAAATTTGGGCGAGATTTAGCACAAGACCGGCACCAAGGTAGGAGCGTCACTATTCTAGTGTGCCAATGAATGACCAAAACGGTTCAATATAGCACCCGGTTTGCCGACCCGACTGCAATCAAACCCCAAAAAGGCCTGCCCGGAAGCTAGCTTGCAGCCCCAAACAGGGGACCATCTCAGATTGATAGCAGGACTGATAGAGGGGGATAAAAAATGCCCGGTGTCTCCCTACTTTATCCGGGCGAAAACAGATGCCTAAATCGAACAACAGGGTCCTAAAACGCCTAGGCTGATGCTCCAGACCCCGGCAGATAATTGGGGTTATGGCCTCAAAAAAGCGGGATTTTAGAAAGATAGCTCACTAATCAGCAACGTCCGATTATTTGGGTACAAGAGGATGCCAGAGTGGTGCAAGATAACGAGGGCGATACGCTGTATTTTGAAGGAATTATTCAAAACATTACCGATCGCAAACGCAGATAAGTCGACCTCAAACGCGAGCAAGGTAGAGAGACTGCGGATTGAAATTGACGAAAATAAGCTTGCCAAGCAATTGGCACTCCCCGCCGGTCAAGTTTACTCAAACGGAAACGGCTTCCAGGGAATCCAAGTAGCCCAGAGGGTGGCCAGGGTGCCGTCGGCGAGGGTAGCGGCGATCGCGGCATTGAGGGCGGCCCGCAGGGTGGGGTTGGCTTTGGGGGTGGCGATCGCAAAGGGCACCCGGGTCGGCAGGGTAAAGGCGATCTCCAGGGTGTCGTCCTCCTCGGCGGCGACCACCAGCACCAGTTCATCGTCGATCAGCGCGTCGATCTCCCCAGCCCGCAGGGCCGCCAGCATTTCGGGCAGGACTTTGTCACTGCCGGGGTAGGGCACCGCCGTGGCACCGGGGAAACCCTCCACCAGAGCGATGTTAGTGCTGTCGGCCAGGCCGCCTACCCGCTTGCCCGCCAGATCCGCCACCGAGGCAATGCCGCTGCCTTTTTTGACCAGCACCGCCTCGTCAAACAGGCCGTAGGGCTGAGTGAAACCAACCAACTGCTGCCGTTCGGGGGTAATCGCCTGGTTAAACCACACCGCATCGTACTTGCCGGTGGCCAGGCAAGTGTAGAACTCGGCCATGGGCAGGTTGTGCCACACCGGGGTCAGGCCCAGGGACTCACAAACCGCCCGAGCCAGTTCTGGCTCATAGCCGGTGCGCTGACTATCGGCGGTCAAAAAGCTCATGGGGCGAGCATCAAAGTCGCTGGCGGCAATGTGCAGCAGGCCGGGTTCAACGGTCAGACCAGTGAGAGATTGGGCTACGGGTAACGGGGGACACATAATCTTTGGGGGGAGAACTTATTATGACAAGTACATCGGGCCGTCCCGGATTTGTCAACTACTTGGTCTGAGATCGACAGTTCCCGTCAGCGGACTGAGCTACTCGACCCC
>JBGSNT010000302.1:0-14783 GCA_041739575.1 Nodosilinea sp.
GATTGAAGCAGGCGATCGCCCTCCTGCAAAGCTTCCTGCCAGTCCTGATTGGCCTGCTCAAACACCTCGGGGATAGACGAGCCCGGCAAAATGTCGTGGAACTGGTTAAACAGCACCTGCTTCCAGGCGGCCTCTAACTCGTCGTGGGGGTAGGGCTGAAGGCCATAGATAGCGGCAATAGCGGCAAATAGCTCCGCCTGAAACAGTGTGTCTTCACAGCGGCGGTTGTATTGCTTTTGATCGCCGTGGGTGGTGTAGCAGCCCCGGTGGAGTTCGAGGTAGAGTTCGTCGCGCCAGGTGGGGAGGGGATTAGGAGAGGAGGGTGAAGGGTAAACGGTGGGGGGAGATGGGGGGATGGGGGGATGGGGGGATGGGCCGGGGGCTTGGGTGAGGGTATCGAACAGGGGGGCGGCGTGGCCAAAGACAAGGGTAGGAAAGAAGGGCGAATTGGCCCAGCGCTGGGCCTTCATCAGCATGTCGCGGGTAGGGCCGCCGCCGTGGTTGCCGACGCCGGGGAGCCAGAGGGCGTCGCCATGGCCCGTACTGGCTTCCCAGTCACAGGCGTACTGGGCCATGGCGACCGGGTCGATATCGGTGCCAATCGGGGGCAGGGTAACGCCGGTGATGGCGCTGCCGTCTAGCCCCTGCCAGGTAAACAGATGGTGGGGAAAGGGGTTGGTGTCGTTCCACCGCAGCTTTTGGGTGGCGAAGTAGCGAACGCCGCCCTGGACCAAGAGCTGGGGCAGCTGCCAGGAGAAGCCAAAGGTATCCGGCAGCCAGGCGATCCCGCTGACCTGGCCAAACTTTTCGGCACAGTAGCGCTGACCGTAAAGAATATGACGGGCGATCGCCTCGCCCCCCGGCAGGTTCAGGTCAGGTTCTACCCACAGCCCCGCATCGATGGCCCAACGCCCGGCCTTCACGGCCTGCTGAATGGTGGCGAATAGTTCAGGGCGGTGCTGCTCTAGCCAGTCAAACAGCGCCGGGGAAGAGTGGCTGAAGGTCAGCTCCGGGAAGTCCTGCTGCAGGGCCAGCACCGAGCGAAAGGTATGCTCAGCCGCCGCCCAGGTGTCGACCACCGGCCAGAGCCAGGCTAAGTCGAGGTGGGCATGGCCGAGACAATGGAGGGTGCGCTGCTTGAGCCAGCCCGAGAAGGGCTTGAGGGCGTCGCGCAGGGCAGTAAGCGACTGATGGAAGCGATCGCGGTCCCCCACCGCCTCCCAGTCAATGCCCTCCAGGGCCACCGCCAAGGCCGCCAACTGCCCAGGCTGGAACCGGGCCAGGTAGGTGGCCAGCACCGCCAGTTCGTCGGCCACAAACCCCGGTTCAGGCCCCCAGACTGCATCCTCTCCAGGAGCGACCTCAAACACTAGCTCGGCCTGCACCAGCGCCCCCTCATCGTGGTCGGGGCTGAGCAGCGTAAGGGCGACATCCACCGACTCCCCAGGTACGACGCGATCGCTCAGGAGGATGCGGGTCCAGCAGTCAAAAATATCCCCAGTCTGAACATGCCCCCCGTCGACAAAAATATCGGCCCGGTGGGCCCACCACCGCAGCGCTAGTCGCGCTGTTAGCCCCTGGGTCGGGTAGCCGTTGAGGTAGGTGGGCCAGGTAAACCGCTGGTGCAATTCCAGCGGCACCTCACCCTGGGGCCAGAAGATGTGGCGGCGATCGTTGAGGGGGGCCAGGGGCCAGGCTCGCGAGGGATCAGGGGAAACCGGCTCGGCCTTGGCCGAGGCTGGGCAGCGGTACCAGGTGCCCAGCACATCCAACTGGCTGAGGTGGCGGAGGCGATCTAGGGTGGCTAAAATCTGCGGCGGGGTGACGGCGGCAACGGTAGCAGGGGGCATGGCTCCGGTATGATCTAGGGCATTCTCCCCAGTGTAGGCAGAGTTATGGCGACTTCATCGCGCCGGTTTCAAAGCCAGACGATGGCTCGCCTGGTGGCCGGGTACCATCAGGTGGCCCATGGGGCCCGACGGTGGTTGCGCCAGGGGCGCACGGCGGCGGTGTGGGGTCTACAGGTGGCGATATATCCTCTCTACGCGGCGGTCCAAGGTCTGCGACTAGGCTATCGTCGCCTGCGGGCCAGCCCTGGGTGGCAGCGGGCCTGGGCCAGGCTCAAGGGGCAAGACCTACCCCTGCTGGTCACCGCTGACACTCCCATTCGAGCGCTGCTGTCGGTGCTGCAGCCGCCGGTGCTGTCCGCGACTGTAGGGCGCCCCCCTGGGCTGTCCTTTGTCAGTAGGTATGGGCGCTGGCTCAAGCAGTCGAGGGCGGGCGCAGTACTGACCCCGGGCCACTGGCACCTGCTGTCGCTACGGGCACCGGTGCGGGGCATTGCCTCCGACCGGTCGACCCGTCGCCTGGTGCTCGTAATGGCTGACAATGCCGTTTTCGATGGCCTGAACCAGGAGCAGCAGCAGCGGTTAGAGCGGGCCATACTTCTCATGCTGACGGAGTATGCCCGTGGGTGTCGCCACGATGCGCTAGACCAGACTCTACGGCATCCCTGGCTGCCGTTACCCCAGGCTAAGCCACGGCTGTTGCCGCTGCTGCGATGGGTCCCCAAGACCCTGGGCTGGATGCAGGCCAGCCCCCTAGCGGCGGCCACTAACCTCTTTGGCGAGGCTAGCCAGCAGTGGGCCATCCAGGCTATGACCATCCCCCACCGAGACAGTAGCCGTCACCATAGCCGAGCCCACCCCAGGACGGGTATGCCCCAGGCGATCGCCTCAGTACAGCCCCGCTATGCCGATCCCCAAAGCTTGCCTCAGTATCGCTGCGAGACCCTGTCCGCCACCACCTCCGTGGCCGATGCCGTAGCCCTAGTCTTGGCTGGCCCCAGCGCCCTAGGGGGGGTGGAGCGATCGCCCGCCACGCCAGGCCTCCCTGGGGCAGGGGCGGCCTTAGCGGTCAGGGATGAACCAGGGGCGGTAGCGGGTGGGACCGGCGGCCCCCGCCTTACTACGGGGCGCACCCTCCCTATAGATCCCGCCGCAGGAACCAACTCCAGTCCAGGGTCCCTACCAGCGAAAAACCGCCCGCCGCTGTTTGCCCCCCGTGACCTGGAGGCCACCGTAACCCACGTAGACTATATCGACCCGCCCCTGGTGGCGGTGCTGCGTGGCTTGGACTGGGTGCTCTACGCCCTAGAGACCTGGCTGCGGCGCCTGGGGGCCTGGCTACGACAGCACTGGTAGCTCAGCGGGTTGGGAGGAGCCTTCAGAGAGGCGAACGTTTGGCGATATGATGGTGCAAGCTTATTCCTGCACCGGGGCCATGTCCGCCAAACGAAATGTCGTAGCTGTTTGGGGCCGGTCCTGCGCCTACTATGCCAGCCCTATGGAGACCTAACTCATGCTGACTCTCAAAATTGTGGTTTACCTTGTAGTCGCCTTTTTTGTGTCACTGTTTATTTTTGGCCTTTTGAGCGGCGACCCCTCCCGCAACCCCGGTCGTCAAGATATGGACTAGGCTGGGTTTCTAGGCTTTGAATTGTTAAGCCTGGGTCGCAGTTTTCCTGCCGGGTCTGGGGCTAGCCTAAGCTCATGCCCCGTTGACCGGCTGGGAAGAACCCTGCAGGTTTGCGATCGCCACCTAGGGCTTATAGTTAGCTTTGCTGCCCAAGGGAACTTGCCCTCAAGGATGTAGTCTTTGAAGCAGCGGTCGGTGGGGTTTTGGTTGCCAAGCTATTTCAGCCATTGCTCTAGCATCGCCGTTTCCCTGTCGGCCGTTTGGCCTGGTGGCCAAGGCCCCTTCGAGCCCGCTAGTCGGGCTTTGTTTTTGCTCTGGTGATGCCAGCCCATGCCTTTGCCGCTGATTCCGCCCCCTATGCCTCCCGCCCCGGAACTGGCTGAGGTTGTGCTTTTGTCGGCGCCGGCTCCCCCGCGGCTGGGGGCATTTGACCTGGCGAACGCCGCCTCCACCCCCGACAGCGACCGCCTATACCGCTCCGAGGCAGAGCTGCTGCTCCCCCTGGCCCAGGCCAGTGCGGCACCGCTCCCGAAGCCGCCACCCCCCGCACCCGCCTGGCCCACAGAACAGAGTATTCCCCCATCAGCGCCGCCACCCGAGTCAGATCCTGAGTCACCTGGGGATGATGCCCCGCCTGGGCAGGCGGCACCTGCCCCAGACTCTGAGCTACCGCCAGAGGGGACAGGCAGCCTAACACTCCAGGCCGATCGCCAGGTGTACGAGCCAATCCGCCAAATTGTGACGGCCACCGGCAACGTACAGGTGCAGTTTGGCACCACCGAACTTACCGCCGATCGGCTGTGGGCCAACCTATTCAACCGCCACCTTCGGGCCGAGGGAAATGTATTCTTCACCCGTAATAATCAGCTCATCGAGGGCGCGGTAGCCACCTACAATCTGCTGCAGGGGGCAGGCACCATTTGGGAGGCGCGGGGCGAACTTCAGCTGCAGGCCCTGAATAACGATTTTGCGAATTTTTCCAGTGTCGTCAACCAGGATAGCGTCTCCATGGGGGGCCGCCAGCGCACCCAGGGAACCGTCTCCCAGGTGACTAGCGCAGGCGGAGTTGTCCTGGCCACAACCGATCCGGGCAACCGGCTCGGGAACCAGCAAACTATCATCCGGCGGGTGCGCTTTGAAAGCGATCAAATCTACTTTGACGCCGACGGCTGGTATGCCGACGAGCTGCGGCTCACCAACGATCCCTTCTCGCCGCCGGACCTCGAGTTCAGGGCCCAGAACGTCAGGCTTACCCCCCTCAATGCAGAGCAGGATGAGCTGGTTTTCTCCAACCCGCGGCTGGTGCTAGACCAGAGACTGGGCATTCCGCTGACTCGGCGGCGCTTTGTGCTGACCCGAGGACAGCTGCCCCCCGATGCCTTTAACCCAGTGCCCACGGGCATTGGCATCGACGGCGAGGACCGCGGGGGATTATTCATTGAGCGCGAATTTAATATTCCGGTAGGCGGGCCCTGGTCGGTGGCAGTAGCTCCCCAGTTCCTGGTGTCGCGGTGGCTGGGCGAATCACAGTCCGACCTGTTTGACCCAGCCAACTTTGGCCTAACCGCCCGCATCCAAGGCAATCTCAGCCCTCGCGCTTCTGCCATCGGCTCTCTGAGCCTGTCGGGGCTCGATCTGTCCAACTGGCGCAATCGGCTCCGGGCCAGCTTTCGCACCCAGCAGTTGGTGGGTACCCACAGTCTTAACCTGGAGTACAGCTACCGCGATCGCATTTTCAATGGCTCCCTGGGCTTTCAAGACGTGCAAAATAGCATCGGTGCCCTGCTGGCGTCACCCGCCATCGTTTTAGGCAGCAGCGGTATTGTTCTGAACTATCAGGCCTCTGGGCAATACGTCACCGCCACCACCGACCAGGCTGATCTGCTCCCTGCTGGCACCGGCAGCGGGTTAGCTAGCCTGTTTAGGTTTCAGGGGGTAGCTGATATCGGTCGAGTATTTACGCTGTGGAGCAGCAAACCTCTGCCCGCCACTCCCACCGAGGGAATGCGCTACACTCCCCGTCCCCTGGTGCCCAACCTCGGCATAGCCGTTGGACTGCGCGGAGTTGCCACCTATTACACCAGTGATAACACGCAGAATACCCTGGAGGGTCGAGTGTCGCTCTTCGGGCAGTTGGGTCGTCTCCAGCGCAACTACCTCGACTACACTCAGTTCAACATTGGCTTTAGCCGCAGCCTGGTTGGGGGCAATGGGTCTCCGTTTTTCTTCGACCGTGTCGTCGATCAAAATGTGCTGTCGGGGGGGATCACCCAACAGATCTACGGCCCCTTCCTAGTAGGCTTTCAGACTTCGATCAACGTCGACACAGGCGCCAACGTCGACAACAATATCGTGGTGGAATATCGTCGCCGCGCCTACGGGATACTATTGTCCTACAGCCCCGCTCAGGAGACCGGCTTTCTTGGGTTTCGCATTAGCGACTTTGACTGGGTCGGGCGCACCGCCCCCTTCGATGCTGACCCCACCGACCCCAGCGATATACAGGTACAGTGAAAAGCGGCCCTTGGCCCCCTGCAGCCAGGCCTAGCTCGGTGAAACTTCCCTAAAGGTAATAAACCTTACGATGGTGGCCTTTGCCGTGGCTTAGAATTAAGCTGAATACATAGCGTTGGCCCAATCGCTTAAGACAGTTTTACTGCCTTAGCCAAGGCTGAGGCGCTACCCGGCACACAACCGCTGTGCCCAACGGGTAGCCACCACAGCTACCTAGCCCCTGCGGGGGGCTTAGGCACTATGCAGAGCTTGGCCAGGGACTTGCTTATATCGTTTTGGGTCTACACCATCTGCCCGTGTAGAGCAATCAATGGGCGACCACAATGACTAACCCCCAACCCTCTCCATCTGCCTCAGAGGTAGATACAATCCATCAGCTTCTAGTCAGCTATAGCTTTGACTCCGAAGCCTATCCGACCCCGGTCGTCATTGCTGGATGGCTCGACCAGTTTGGTCCTATCTGGGTCAGCCACGCCATTACCGAAGCGCTGTACCAGGGTCGTTATAAGCTCATTTCCATCGATCAAATCCTGCAGCTGTGGCAGCGGCGGGGACAGCCCATTCGCCACTTTAACCGCGAGTTTGAGTCAATTATTCTGGGGCAAACCCTGCTAGTACCCACCGGCTCCGGCGAAGGGGCCTCGATCGCCACCAGGTCCAAACCGGCGATCGCCACGCCTTCTCCTCCGGTCACCCGCACCGAGGCACCCGCCCCTCAAGCCGCCGTGGGTGCGGCCCAACCTCTGGATGCAGCCCCCCATTCCCCAACCGCCCCCGAGACCGCCCCCCCAGCCGTCTCGCCAGTCAGGGAAGACATCCCCAACTTCCGCCCCCTAGGGGCCGCTCTGTCCTTGGGCTGGGGGCAGGTTGACACCATTCAGCCCTTCGTACCCCGGCAGGATAAGTCAGATCTGCACCAGCGACTGCAGGCGGTAGTACAGGCCGGCATGGCAGAGTAATCCCGCCCAGGGAACCAAAGTAGGCTATACTCAGGTAGTACACACGGCCTACCTCAATGGTTCAATATACCCTGGCTCAAAGCCCAGACGTAGTTCTGACAGTATCCGGCAAAGACTCCCGCAAGGCCCGTGAGAAGGCCCTAGACCAGCTCATGGCTATGCTGGACGAGGGGGAACTGCCCACCTCCCTAGCCGATGGCTTTAGCGCTGAGCAATTGGTCGAAGTGCAGTCCCCAACCACCTCCCCATCTGTGCAACAACACGAAGACGCCGTGGTTGAGGCCATTCAGGTGCTCAACCAGTTGGCTACCCTCAAGGTCAAGGTACAGGCCTCTCGCGATGAGGCCCACCAGGTGCGCGAACTGGTGGATTTACTCTTCACCGATGACCCCATGACCGAGGCTCAGCTCACCGAGCTCAAGGATGGCTTTAAGGTGCTGAAATCCTTTGCCCAGAGCAATCTTCGCTTCAAGGAGGCCCGGACCCAGGCTGAGACGGCTCGACAGATACTGGATGAAGCCCTGGGCCAATAGGGCAGGCATGGGGGCACCCTGGTCAAGCCGAAACCTGCCGGGCAGAATGGCCTCACCGATCTGGATATGGCTATATCGCTATAGCTACTGAGGTTAGGACAAGGGCAACGCCGTCATTCCCGCGCAGACGGGAATCCAACTTAGGGCAACGTCCTCATGGTGAGGGCTACAGCCATAGCAGCTGGGGTTGGCCTGAGGTCAGTCGCGAACGTTGCCCCGGAGTGACTTCACGTGCCCTCGCTTGGTTTTGCTATCGAGGCGTTTTTGTCGGGCGCTTTTGGAAGGTTTCGTGGGTTTGCGCTTTTTGGGGGTTATGGTAACGCCCTTGATCAGGGCCCTGAGGCGGTTGAGGGCGTCGTCTTTATTTTGTTCTTGGGTACGGTGCTGCTGGGCCTTGATAATAACGACGCCGTCTTGGGTGATGCGGCTGTCATTGAGGTTGAGCAGACGCTCTTTGTAGAGGGGCGACAGCGACGAGGCGTTGATGTCAAAGCGCAGGTGAATGGCGGTGGCCACCTTGTTCACGTTTTGGCCCCCGGCCCCCTGGGAGCGAACGGCACTCAGCTCAATTTCGCTGAGGGGAATGGCGGTGCGTTGGGTGATCTGTAGCATGGATGGTATGGACGTAACTGGACTCGAACCAGTGACCCCCACGATGTCAACGTGGTGCTCTAACCAACTGAGCTATACGTCCTAGCAGAGATCGAATTTAGCATATCCCCCGGCGCGATCGCAACCTGTTTCTATCTCTCCCTAGCGGGCCATGGCCGGTTGAAACTCAGCGGGGGTGAACAGCGGCGACCCATCCTGCTTTTGTAGCCCCGCCACCTGCAGATTGGAAAGGGTGGTGCCCTGGTAATAGTAAGTCAAAATTTGATAGTAGGGGTTGCCGCGTAGGGCCATGCCGCGGGCTCCCCACTGGCTCATCCCCAGACCGTGGCCATAGCCGCGCCCGTCAACCCGCAGGGTGTCGCCGACAAGCGTGAGGGAACACAGCGTGCTGCGCAGCCCCAGGGCCTGGCGGAGCTCGATGCCCGTAAGGGTGCGGGTGCCCTGGGTGCCCTGGAGTCGAATCGAGACAATCCGGCCCCGGGGAGTGGCGCGTTCGGTCGCCACCGATTGCAGGCGGCCAATGCCGGTAATGCGCTGCTGGATTTGCTGGGAGGTAAAGGTTTCGGACCACTGAAACACGGGCGCATCCTGATCAAAATCGGCCACACTGCGCAGGTAGGGGGTAGGCCGCTGCCAGATATCTTCGGAGTTTTCGGTATAGCCCCCGGAGGAGGAATGGAACACCGCCTCAATGACGCGACCGCCATAGGTCAGAACCTGTCCCTGGGTGGCGTTTACGGCCGCCTGCACCGAGGGCGTTTCGGCGGACAGCCCCCGATACACCTGGCTAGCCGTGGTGTTTTGCACATCAAAGAGGTTGCCCTGGGTGCGATCGCGGCGGTAGAGGGCAAAGGAACGGGCCGCCACCGCCTGAGCCTTTAGGGCTTCGATGGGCCAACTGGCGGGCATTTCGCCCCCCACTACGCCGTAGAGGTAGGCTTCGAGGTCAACCCAGTTGATGGCGGTAACTTTGCCCTCCTGGGGCACCACCAGCACCCGGCCCCGGTACCAGCCATCGTTGATAAACACATAGCCCCCGCCAGAGGGCTCAACCCAAAAGGCTTGGCCCTGCCAGTCGGCCAGGCGCACGCCACCGCCCGTTGGGGTGACGACAACCGATCGCCCCTGGGGAATTTGGCCCACCCCCTGGCCCGCCTGATTTTTCACCACCGCCGGGGTAGAGCTACCGACCGTCACCTGACTCAGGCGATCGCCAATGGCTACCCGCATTTCGACTGCCGCCTGGGCGGGTAGCGTCATCAACCACCACAGCACCGATAGGCCGAGGCCATGCTTGACGACCATCATGGCGCGGCTGACTAGCAGCCCAAAGACAAGGGGTTGGCGAAGTAGGGGCATCGGTTTAGATCGAAGGTAAAAGAACTAAATCGGCAGTGGGCGGCATTTTTTACGGTATCACCGATGGCTTAGCCCAACACAATAGGATCCATTCCCTCCCTATGACTCCACTACAATCCCCAGGTTGCCAACCTAGGGACAGCCGCTAAAGTGTCCCTAGGGTTGGGCGGCAGAATCGTAAAGTCGTCGCATGAAGGCCAAAATTTTGCGGCCATACTCAGGGTCGGCGTTCCAGCGTCCGGTGAGCTGATTAACCAGGGGGGCGACGCCTCGCACGACAAATAGAAAGCGAGGGTCAACCTGTCTCTGCACCAGGGGATCGAGGCTGGCGTAGGCCTTGAGGTGCTGAATCTGAGCCCGCACCCCCACTCGAGCACTGGGAAAGGAGGCCCCCTCCATGCCGCCGGTGGGGGAACCGATGCCGCCAAAGTTATTTTGGTTTGGGCTGAGACTACCGCCGAAGTTGAGGGAGTTGGTTTCTACCAACATTTGGGAAAAGGCAATGTCGTGGTTGACCCCTTCGATCGCGGCCTCTTCCCGGTAGAGGTTGGGCAGATCGCGGTAGGTATTAGCGGCCCCTGGATTGATGGTGTTAAGGAACATGGTCAGCTGAGTATCCGAGGCGCTGCCAATGCCCATAATGCGATCCATAGAACCAGGGCAAAACTGCATGCCCGTCCGCGATCGCAGGCGAATGGTGCGGCTCGGCGCATCCCACGACACTGACACATTGTAGTTTTGCAGGTCTACCGCCTTGATATAGACCACGTTGGCGTAGCGAATTCGGTTGATGCTGGGGGAGGTGGTGGCATCGACCCCTAACAGGTCGGCGATGTCGATGGGCACATAGGAATTGCTGTTGACGATGATGCCCGTTTCTGGATAGATGCCGCCGTTGAGGTTAATTCTAATTTCGGGTAGGTTGGCCCCTGGGGGAATGGGTGTTGTCTCGCTGCCGACAGCACGACTCCAGGATGCCAGCCCATCGGCAATGCCCAGGGCCACATCCCGCCGCTGCCGCTGAATAATCTCCAGATCCTGGGGGTTGGTCAGGTAGCCAATTTCCATCAGCAGCGAGGGACAGCCCAGGCTACGGCAAAAGGGCAGCATACCCGTGGGCGATTCGGTATCGGGCTTAACGCCTCGGCTGGGCAGCAGAGGAACCCGCCGCCGCAGGGCCAGCAGCACTAGTTCGGCATGGGTACGGCGCACGTCGTTTTGGGCGATATAAAACACCGCTGATCCACGCACCGCCGGGTCGCTGTAGGCGCCAGCGTGGATCTCCAGGGCGACATCCTCGGGACGGCAACGGGCGTTAATCCAGGCCAGGGTTTGGGCAGCGCTGAGATCGTCGGGCACAGACAGCACAGATAGGTTGCGCGATCGCAGCTCCGCCACCACCAGGTCCCGCACCTGAATCATCTCTGCAGCCTCGGTGGTATTGGGCAGCACGCTACCGGGGTCAAGTACCCCATCCTCAAAGCCGCCATGAGCCGCCGAAATAAAAATCTGTGCCATTCTGAACCGGTTCTTAGACTCCCTGGCCAGAATCATACCTGTGAAACGGTGAAGTGGCGTGGGTGAGGAGGGGGTGCTGGGGAGAGGGGGGGAGAGCTTAGGGTTGACTCACCCAGTCTCGCGATCCCCTGCCCCTCC
The DNA here is from genome assembly GCA_041739575.1 of Nodosilinea sp. Classification (GTDB taxonomy): domain Bacteria; phylum Cyanobacteriota; class Cyanobacteriia; order Phormidesmidales; family Phormidesmidaceae; genus Nodosilinea. The sequence goes on from JBGSNT010000302.1 coordinate 11,111, forward strand.
GCTCCCCTCATTCCCCCATCGCCCCAAAGGCCTCCAGCGCATCCCCGGTCACCCGACAAATCTGCCACTCGGGCTTAATCTCAGCACCCATGCTCTGGTAAAACTCGATCGCAGGGGTGTTCCAATCCAGCACGCTCCATTCAAAGCGGCCACAGTTGCGCTCCAGGGCTAGCTGACCCAGATACACCAGCAGGGCTTTGCCAATGCCCTGGCGGCGGTAGTCGGGGTGCACAAACAGGTCTTCCAGGTAGAGGCCCGGCTTCATTAAAAAGGTGGAAAAGTTATGGAAGAACAAGGCCATGCCCGCAGGCTGGCCATCGACCCAGGCCAGCACGGCCTCAGCGTAGGGGCGATCGCCAAACAGAGCGGCGACCAAGTCGTCGTCGCTGCCGGTAACTTCGTGGGCCAGCTTCTCGTAGTCGGCCAGGGCCTTGATTAACTCCACCAGGGTGGGCACGTCGTCCTGGGTGGCGGAACGAATCTCAAGGGTAGAACGGGGGGCAACAGAGGTCATAGGGTTTTCACAATCAATCGCTAGAGGATGGCTATCTGTAGGGGGCTAGGCCGGGGGATCGCAGCCCCCGCCGTCTAAACCCTTCAGACTGCGTGTAGTATACGTGTACCTGGAAGCCTCGGCGTCTCGAGTTTACCGGGCCAGTGCTGGATTGGGGGAGGGAGCGATGCCGGTGGGAGTCAGCATTCTTTTGGGGCTGGTATTGGGGGCAGGGGTGACCGGTCTGGTGCTGGCTAGCCGCCTGCAAACCCTGCGGGAGCGGGCCAAGGGCGACCTGATTGCCGAGCGCACCCGCATGGCCGAACGCCTGCGCCACCAGGAGCAGCAGATCGAAGACTTCCAGGCCCATCGGCGCGACCTACAGGCCCAGCTCGACTACAGCCGCCACGAGCTGCGCGATGAAGCCGCCCGCCGCGCCACCGCCGAGGCCCAACTGGGGCGATTGGGGGATCTGGAGCAGGCGCTGGGCGATCGCACTACCCACCTGGCCCAGGTCCAGCAGGAAAATTCTCTGCTCAGGGCCAAGCTGGCGGAACTCCAGACCCAGCTCACCCACGCCCACACCGCCACCCAGGAGAAGGTAGCCCTGCTCGATCAGGCCCAGCAGCGGCTGGCCCATACCTTTCAAGCCCTCTCCGCCGATGCCCTACAGCGCAATAACCAGTCGTTTTTAGAGCTGGCCCAGGCCACCCTCTCTAGCTTTCAGACCCAGGCGGAGGGCAGCCTGCACCTGCGCCAGCAGGCGATCGATTCCCTAGTTGGTCCGCTGAGGGATTCCCTGGAAAAGGTGGATAGCAAGCTGCAATCCCTGGAGCGCGATCGCGTCTCGGCCTACGCCAGCCTGACCGAGCAGGTCAAATCGCTGGCCCTTAGCCAAAACCAGCTCCAGGGCGAAACCGCCAACCTAGTCAAGGCGCTGCGTGCCCCCCAGGTGCGGGGTCGCTGGGGCGAAATGCAGCTGCGCCGCGTGGTCGAAATGGCGGGCATGATCGAATACTGCGACTTTGTGGAGCAGCCTTCGGTGGAAACCGAGGGCGGGCGGCTGCGCCCCGACATGGTGATCAAGCTGCCCAACGGACGGCAGATCATCGTCGATTCAAAGGCACCCCTGCAAGGATATTTGGAATCGCTAGAGGCCTCGGATGAGGTGACTCGACGCGATCGCCTGCAAGCCCACGCCCGCCAGGTGCGTACCCACCTCACCCAGCTGGGGGCCAAAGCCTACTGGGATCAGTTCGAGGAATCGCCCGAGTTTGCGGTGCTGTTTTTGCCCGGCGAAACCTTCTTTAGCGCTGCCCTGGAGCACGATCCTCAGCTGATCGAGTACGGCGTCAGCCAGAGCGTGATTTTGGCCACCCCCACCACGCTGATTGCCCTGCTGAAGGCGATCGCCTACGGCTGGCGTCACGAAAAAATGGCCGAAAATGCCCAAATGATCAGCGCCCTGGGTCGCGAACTGTACGATCGCATGGCGGTGCTCACCGGCCACATGGTCAAGCTGCGACGGGGGCTCGATGCCTCGGTCAAGGCCTTTAACCAGACGGCGGGCTGTCTGGAGAGCCGGGTGCTGGTCACCACCCGCAAGTTTAAGGAACTGGGGGCCGCCGGGGGCGAGACGATCGAGACGCTGGAGGGATGCGATCGCATCCCCCGACATCTAGAGGGAGAACCGGCCGACGAACCAGCGCAGTGATCTAGGTTTCAACCCGAGGGGGCAGATTTTAATCGCCCATCTCCCCGGTGGGGCCTGGGGCGATCACCCATCCCACTAAAGTTTGCATAAACCGCCGTAAAGACTTGGTGAACAGGCCGCGATCGCCCTCCCTCAGGGGCTCGCCCCGCCGCCTTTGGGCTATATTGACGGGCGAGAGAAAATCGTCGCCGTTAAAAAACCCATACCCCCCCCTAGCCGCAGGTGGTCTTGCCCCCCTGAAACCCCATCCAGATTGTGATCGGGCTGGTTATGGCGTTGGCTGCCACGGCACCGCACTGGGTCCACGGTCTAGCCACAACAGCCCATGGGGCAGCTGCGTTATCCCACCGGTTCGAGCGTATGACTATCTCCTTTGGGCGTCACCTGGCCAGCAACGGCGCGATCGCCCCCCAGCGCGAATGGTTAATCACCAACGGCATCGGCGGCTACGGCTGCGGTACGGTGGCCGGCCTGCTCACCCGCCATTACCACGGGCTGCTGGTGGCAGCCCTCAAACCGCCTCTGGAGCGGACCCTGCTGGTCACCAAGGTAGACGAAACCGCCACCTACCTGGGCCAGCCCTACGAGCTGTACTGCGATCGCTGGGCCGATGGCACCATGCATCCCGAGGGGTATCTACAGCTAGAGTCCTTTCGGCTCGAGGGCACCATCCCGATCTGGGTCTACGCCCTTGCCGACGCCCGGCTTGAAAAGCGCCTGTGGATGGAGCCAGGGGCCAACACCACCTACCTGCGCTACACCGTCAGCCGCGCCAGCGCCCCGGTCGAGCTCAGCCTCAGGGTACTGATCAACCACCGCAGCCATCACCACAGCACCCAGGGCGAAGGCTGGTCTATGGCTCTAGACCCATGGCCTCAGGGCCTGCGAATCCAGGCCAAAGACAACGTCCAACCCTTCTATCTCCTCAGCGAAACCGCCCCCGTCCAGCCTGCCCATACCTGGTACCGGGGCTACCGTCTAGCGGTGGAGGACTACCGGGGCATTCACCCCTACGACGACCACCTGCACGCGGCCACCCTTAGCCCTACCCTGGGCCAGGGTCAGTCTTTCACCCTGGTGGCCACCACCGACGCCGACGCCGATCCCTCAGGGCAGAGCGCCCTGCTGCGTCGCATGGCCTATGAACAGCACCTCCTAACCCAGGGGCAGGCGGCCCAGCCCGACACCTCGCCCGCCTGGGTCAGTCAGCTGGTGCTGGCGGCGGATCAGTTTGTGGTGAGCCGCCCCATCGCGGTGGCCCAGACCAGGGCCGCCGAGGGGCTGGCGGCGGTCAGCGACACCGAGCTAACCGGCACCGGCAAAAGCATTAAACCTTATCGGAAATTGAGCTAGTAGAATCAATAGCAGGAGCAGCGACCAGGTAGATCCCATGAAAATGACTTATGCCGAGTTGCGGACGAAGTCTCGGATTCTATGCAGTTTGACAGGACTGACGGGTCAAGAGT
>JBGSNT010000307.1:0-39292 GCA_041739575.1 Nodosilinea sp.
TGAGGGTGGCCGCTACAGCAGGGGCAGCAGCGGGAACTGTTACAAGCTCAACCGCAGGTGCTACCTCGGGGGTGCCGGTTTGATAGGCCACACCGCGATAGACCAGATCTAGGGTGGGCTGCTGAACCAGCGCTCTTTGAACGGTGCGGAACCGGATATCTACGCCACGGAACTTGCCAACATCATCGGTTGTGTTGGTTTGTACAACGGGGGGATTGTAGTCGTAGCTAACGCCGCGATAGGTGAGTTTCATAATGTCGCCTCCAAAAGATCAAGGGTTTGATCAGAACATTGGGGCGCGTTCCTTCGGGGGGTGGTTAACCCCTACTTCCGTCTTACCCCGATCAGGCGGTTCAATCCGATAGGGCAAGATGAACGATCTTCTGATTGCTTCTGTATCTTATGATACGGAAACTCATTTTGTCAAGAAATTTGTGATTATGTATCTATTTTTACAGAAATTCTAGAATTCAGTTTTAGTGCGCCTGAGGTCCTAGCGAGAACTGGGTGGAAATCTGCCAGATTTCGCCGTCATGGCAAAGTAGAGTCAGGCTTTGAGCCACAAAATCGGCGGCAAAGGGGCGATCTTTGAATTCGGTCCAGGCCTGATGAAAGGCGGCGGGAGTTAGGTCGCGAAAGCCAACGGTAACGTGGGGAACAAACGGACGGCTTTGAGCCATGGAATCGCAAATGCCGCCACTGGCCTCTAAATTTTCCATCAATGTCGGCTGAATGGCCATCAACTCATCGGTTTTCGCCACATCAATATACAGAACCCGAGGGGCAAAGGCGCTAAACCCTTCCAGTCGAATGTGCACAGCCCTCTGGGTCTGGGCAAAGTTCGCTAGATGCTGTTCTAGTGCATCGATCTGTCCGAGCGGCCACTGAAAAGGCGACTGGAGCGTGATGTGAGGGGGCGACTGGAGGGCGGCTTTGCTGCCAAACCGATGCCAAATGTCGTGCTTGATAGCGGTGATCTCATCCTGCAAAGCCTGGGGTGGCAGCAGGGCCACAAAGAAGCGAGCAGAGCCTGGACTGCCAGGGGTCATAGAACGCCCTTCCTATGCCAACGAAAATTCACTCCCGTTTACCCACTCACCCACCCGCCCACTCATCCATCCCTTAGGGCCACCGATCGCCATTGCGCTCATAGAAACTGAGCCGAGCATAGCCCATAAACGTCGATTCCACCTGATCGCCTACCGGGTATGCCGTCGCCCCAAACAAATAGACGCCGCCAAACCGAGGGTTGCGTACGGGCGTGAGAGCCAGGGTAATTGGCATCCCGGGCTGAACCGGTGGATCAAAGGTAACCGTAAGGTCGTGAGTCTCGCTGTCTTGACTCAGCTCGCCCAAGGGTAAGGCCACCCGCCCGTCGGGAGTATTGGCAAAGGCTTCGGTGGCATCTAGCCGATACCGAAAAAGGGGGTCAAAGCCCTCCTTCAGGTTAATCACCACCCGGTCCAGAGGTTCGGCGGCCGCAGCCGGAAAGTCGAAGGTCAGGTAGTAAATGGCGCTGCCATCGCTAACCTGGGTGCGGGTGGCATAGCTGTCGGTCAGGCGCAGTGGATAGGAAAACCCCACGGTGCCGTCAGAATACTGAATGGCAGGGGCAGAATTCGGGGGCAACAGCCCCCAGGTGGAACCCAGAACGAGGGCGCTAAGTCCGGCGATCGCAGCACTCCGGCTCAGGGGCCGCCAAAATCGAATAGTTGACATGGCTCAAAGTGGTAATGGCATCTAGTAACAGGCTGGGCAGCCGACCGATTCCAATCCCACGACCATGCACCTAGGGTCGAGCTGCACCCTTTAAGTCTAGCGCTTTCCATCGACAACGTTGGGCCGACCTAGTTGTCAAACAGGTTGAGCTGTAGCTCGGGCTTAACCCGCATCACCACCAGGGTCATGTCGTCGTCATTGCTGCGATCGCCGCCAATAAAGCGATCGAGCAGATCAAAGGCATAGTCTAAAATCTCTTCGGCAGAGGTGCAGTTACGGCAGGCCCACTGCAGGGCTCGCTCCAGGTTTTCCTCGTCAAAGCGCTCACCGCGGGGGTTGGCCGCCTCGGTAAAACCATCGGTGTAAAAAACCACCGTGTCGCCTGGCTGCAGTTCTATCTCAGCTTCGCAGTACTGGGTGTTCATATCTAGCCCCAGCAGCATGCCTGGGGTGTCGAGCCGGATAATCGTATTGGTAGCGGCCTGCCACAACAGCGGTGGGTTGTGGGCCGCGTTGCCGTAGGCCAAGCAGCGCGTTTTTGGATTATATTCAGCGTAAAACAGCGTCACGAAGCGGTTAGAGCTTTCCAGATCGCTGTGCATGACAAAATTGAGATCCTGCAAAATGCGCGCCGGGGAGTGGCCATTGAGCACCTCCGTCCGCAGCATGCCCCGCATCATGGTCATAATTAGCCCAGCGGGAACGCCTTTGCCCATCACATCCCCAATGGCAAAGCTCCAGGGGGCCGAGGCCGACTGCTGCGAACCCGCCTGACGCAGCTGGTCAAAGGTGGTCGGAATAAAGTCATAGTAATCCCCCCCGACCCGATGGGCGGTCTTGCACTTGGCCGCCAAGTCCATTCCCTGAATGGTTGGACACTGCCGCGGCAGGAGCTGGATCTGAATTTCAGCCCCAATCTCTAGCTCTCGGTCCAGGCGCTCCTTCTTACGGACAGCCGCCGTCAGCTCATTATTTTCGATCGCCACCGAGGTCTGATCAGCCACCAGCCGCACCAGCTTTTGGCGGGTCTCAGTCCAGGCATAGTCAGGATCACGGCTAAAAACGTACAGCCGCCCCCGCTCTACGTTTTGCACAATAATGGCGGTGCCAAACAGCTGAAAGTCATCCCCAAGGTAGCGATTGACCTGGCGATCGAGAGCCAGCATGGCGTTGCGGGCCATGGACATCATGCTGCTCTCGGGGGCCGCCTGAAAACTAGCGGTCACCTGGCGAGTTGCCGCCTCCAGGGCCGATCGCACGTCCTGGCATTGGTCTTCGCTCTGGCAGTGCAGCCGCTCTAGGCGCACCTGCCCATCGGCGCGAAACAGCACCAGGGCACCACCACTGGCATCGGTCACCCGGCTGGCAATCATCGGGATCAGCTCGAGGAACTGATTCAGGTTGTTGAGGCTGCGCAGGGCAAAGCCCAGGGAACTCAACAGATCCTGAATTTTGTACTGCTCGCGCTGGAGACGAGCCACCAGTTCCTTGAGGGCAAACACTGGCGGCGTATCGGGAAGAGCGCCACTGCTAGCACTCTCAAAGGAGGGGGACGGCCCGGATGGCATGGGGACAGCTGACATGGACGACCTGTGCAGGATACTCTCGAAACCGGAGCGCTCGTAAAACTCAGCGGGCAAAACGACCAACTAAATATAGGGGCCAACGAAAAATCTGGCGCAAGTCTTTGAGCGTTAAGGCTGAAACCCTTGTATTTAGGCTGTATACAGGGACGTTTGCCGGAGATTCTTCAGCGGCAGCATCAGGGGATAGCCCATAGTAGCGCACAAATTGAAGGCCAAGGATAGCATGCCCGAGAGGATTTAACGACGCCTGGGCCGATAGATTTTTCTCCCGCCGTAGAGGAGGCAGTAGCGCTAGGGGGCTAGCCTCCTAATACTCGAAGGCTGAAATATGCCAACTATTCCAGATCGCTTGGCTCCCTAGCTCCCCTGCTCCCTCGCGATTGGCAATAGTCGCCACACTTGTGCCGCAGTCTACTAGGCATAGTTTTGGGGGAGTTGCCACCACTGTCGACAAACCGCTAGAACCTCCCCCTGGCTGCGGCACACCGCCGGATATTGGAGCTGGGGACGCGCCAAAATGAATAGAGGAATGCCCAACTGCTCAGCTACTCCCCGTTTGGTATCTTCGCCGCCCGGTGCACCAGATGCCTTAGTAATGACGCGGGTAATCTGCCACTGCCGCCAGAGAGCGGTTTCCAGGTCGCGGCCCACCGGGGGGCGGAGGGCAATGATGCGATCGGGGGTGAATCCTGCCCCCAGGGCCGCCTCTAGGGCGATGGGCGACGGCAAAATGCGTGTGAATAAAGCGGCCTGGGTCTGCCAGGGGGCAAAGTGGTGCAGCCAGCGATAGCCCAGGGTGAGCAACACCCGCTCCCCCGCCAGGATCTGCGGGGTCAACACCGCATCCAGGTCCTTCAGCACCTGAATCAAATTATGTGGGCCAGGTTGTTCTACCTCAGGGCGCTCGTAGCGCCAGTAGGGGAGGTCAAGGGATTGGGCAGCGGCGATCGCCCCCTGCGAAATCTCCACCGCAAAGGGATGCGACACATCCAGCACCGCTCCAATCGCCTGGGCTGTGATGAATTTTTCCAGCGCCACGACATCTAAACCACCCACCCTAACCCTGAGATAGGCACTTTCCCGATAGGCCTGCCGTGCCGCCGCCGTCGTCACCGTTACCAGACAGGGAATTTGGCTGGCAGCCAGGGCGGTCGCCAACTCCACCGCTTCCCCCGTCCCACCGATCACCCACAGCACAGATCCTCTATTCCCCACAAAACCTCCTCCACCCCATCGAACGTCCTATAGAACTATCGGCCCTATTCTCCCGTCTCGTTGCCCACGTCTCCTTGCCCCCGCCCCGCCGCCCCCACACTCTGCTACCCTTTCCCTCATGATCTGCCTTCCCCGGCCATGAACCAACTGCTGCTCATTCCTATTGTTGCCTTTGCCAAGCTGCTCACCCTAACCCTGCGGATGTCGGGGCGCGGGTCGGGTACCGCCCTGCCGGGCTACTTAGTGGGTCGATACTTTCCCTTTGTTTTGCCAGCGTTGGTCAGCCAGATCCCCACCGTGGTGGCTATTACCGGCACCAACGGCAAAACCACCAGCCAGACTATGCTCAGCGCTGTTCTCGACCAGGTGCCGGAGGCCAAAGTACTGCGTAACAAGGCCGGGGCCAACCTGAGCCAGGGCATTTTGTCGGAGCTGCTGAAGCAGAGCAATCCGCTAGGACAGTTAGATTTCACCCATGCTGTCCTTGAGGTGGAAGAGGCCACCCTGCCCCGCATTGCGACGTTGATTAAACCCGACATAATCGCTGTCACCAACCTCTACCGCGACCAGCTTGACGCCTACGGCGAAATCGATCGCACCGAAAAGCTGATTCGCGACGGCATCGCCCAGTGCCCCACTGCCGCCGTGGTGGTCAACGGCGACGACCCTCGCACGGCCCGGCTCACCCAGGGGCTGGGCAACGCCACCTACTTAATTTCCCTGGCCCCCGAATACGCGCGGTTTTTGCCCTACGAAGGCCGGCTCAACCGACGGGATGTCCACAGCCAGGGCCTAGAGGCCACCAACATTCATATCAATGAAGACCTGACCACCGACTTTGCCATCCACGGCCAAATGAATGGCCAGGCAGTACACCTGCCCCAGGCCAGAACGGTCTCGCCGGGGTTCTTTCACGTCTACAACGCCCTGACGGCGTTCGCGATCGCCAACCTCCTCGGCATCGACGGGGCCACCGCCGTCACTGGGCTACAAAGCTTCAAGCCCGCCTTTGGCCGAGGCGAAATCCTCACCCGCCAGCAGGGCGATAAGCAGGTCCACTACCGGCTGCTGCTGGTGAAAAATCCGGCCAGTTTTAGCCTCAGCCTAGAGCTGCTGCGCACCATTCCCGCCCTCAAGCTCATACTGGCCATCAATGACAACACCGCCGACAGCAAAGACGTCTCCTGGCTGTGGGACAGCGAACTGGAGCGGCTCAACCAGGCCGACCTCGACTGGATTCTCTGCACCGGCATTCGCGCCAAAGATATGGTCGTACGGCTCAAGTACGCCTTGGACAGGCACCCCGGCCCTATCCCCGCCGAAGAATCGATCCGCCAGGCGATTGACCTATCTTTTGAGCAGGCCCGTCCCGGCGACACGGTATTTGTGCTGCCCACCTACACCGCCATGCTGGAGTTTCGCCGGCTGATGGGCAAAACCCTAGACATTGTTTAGCCCATCCAAAATCCAAAATCGCCAATCTTAAATTCCCCCTAGGGCAGACACATAGGTCTGCCCCTACGCACCCACCCATTCACCCCTATGCCCTACGCCCTCACCATCACCCACCTATACCCCGACCACCTCAACCTCTACGGCGACACCGGCAACCTGATTGTGCTGCGCCGCCGCTGTCAGTGGATGGGCATCGACTGCACGGTGAAATCCCTGACCATGGGCGAGGCGGCCCAGAGCGGGCAGACGGACCTCTACTTCATGGGGGGCGGCCAAGACACCGACCAGGTGGCCGTAGTGGATGACTTCCACCAGCTCAAGCACGGCGCCATTCGGGCCGATACCGAAGCGGGGGTGGTCTTTCTGGGCGTGTGCGGCGGTTACCAGCTGATGGGCCACACCTTTCTCATGGGCAATGGTGACGAAACGCGCGGCCTGGGCATTATCAACGTCAACACCCGCGCGCCGGGCACCGACGTGAAACAGCGGTGCATCGGCAATCTCATTGTCGAGATCGCCACTACCACCTATGCCGCTATGCAGACGATGTACGCTACCCCCCGCGAGATTCCCCGCACCCTGGTGGGGTTTGAAAACCACTCGGGCCAAACCTACCTGGGGGAGGGTGTAGAGCCCCTGGCCAAAACCATCGCCGGGTTTGGCAACAACGCCGCCGCCGAGTATGAGGGGGCCCGCTATAAAAACGTCTTTGGCAGCTACATGCACGGGTCGCTGCTGCCCAAAAACCCCCACTTCGCTGACTATTTAATTGGGCTGGCCCTACGCCGTCGGTATGCCGATGCCACCCTGACCCTGCCGGCTCTGTCCGATACCGAAGAATTTGCGGCCCACGACTATATTGTTCAGCGCTATGGCTAAGACCGAGCTATGAAAGCAACTGCCAAGGTTCTGGTGGGTCAGCGATCGCCTAAAAGCCCCTGGCTGGCGGTCAATCTATCGGCGGCGCTGCCCGGCGTGGGGCAGATGTATGATGGGGCAATCGCCCGCGGCCTGTTCCTTGCGATCGCCCACGGGGCTTTAATTGGGTTTATTCTTTGGTCGATCTTTGCCCCCAGGGGCAACACCCTGCGGGGATTGCTGACCCTGATCCCCCTGTTCAGCCTCTATATCTTTAGTCTGTGGGATAGTCACCGCGTCGCCAAGCAGGGCATTTCTCTCAAAGAGTTTAGCCCCCTGCGGTATCGGTCGCCGGACCCCTGGTATCCGGTATTTCTCTCCCAGGTGCTACCGGGGCTGGGGCATCTGTTTCTGCAAAAGACCGCCGTGGGAGGGCTGCTGCTCATTGTCGGCATCCTGACCGCCTACCTGGCCAACTTCAATCCGGCGCTGCTGCCGCTGACCTCAGTGATTTGGGCCGTGGGCTGTGGCTTGGCCTATCGAGCCTCCCCGGCCCAGCAGCGCCAGTGGGGGTGGCTAGGATTGCTGCTGGTTACCATCATCGCAACCCGATTTACGATTAGCTCCATTCCCTTTGTGGTGCCGCAGCAGGTAGTGCAGTGCATCGTGCCCAGCGAATCGATGGTGCCCACCTTAGAAGTCAGCGATCGCATCTTTGTCCGCCCCCGGTCTCCCGATCACAGTCTCACCGTGGGCGAGATCATTGTCTTTTCTAACCCCGAGATCACCCCCATCGATCGAGCGGGAGAACTCAAAAACCTCATGGTCAAGCGGGTTATCGCCCTGCCAGGGGAGCAGGTTAGCATTCACTCCGGGCAAGTCTGGATCAACGGCAGTCCCTTAGCCGAACCCTACCTGAAAGCACCGATTCTCTACCAATGGGGTCCTGAGACGGTACCAGCAGGGCATTTGTTTGTGCTGGGTGACAACCGAAACAACAGCCGCGACTCCCATGTGTGGGGGTTCTTGCCCAGGCCCCATGTGGTGGGTAACGCCTACAAAATCTACTGGCCGCCCCATCGGGTGCAACCTCTGGGCTAATCGTCATGCTCACTCGATGGGGCCATTCACAGGGTTTTTACACGGCAGAGAGTCGACTTCACCTGCCAATTACAATCTACCTTCAACTACTGGAATAAGCTTAAGTTCAAGTAAGAACCTGTAGAGCTTGAATATAAATCTAGATAACTCAGTTTATTAGCATAGCGATCGCCATCAAGAGAAAATCTATTCTCTCCGGAGGGCTCAGAGCATCCCAACTCAGATGCTTCACTGTGCTCTGTGAATGGGCACCTTAGAGCATGTCGCTGTGCGTAGAGACTACCTAGCTGGCCCTGTTCATGCAATTAAATCTTAATTGAGGTTTTATGAAAGCAGTTATTTTTGCCGGTGGTTTAGGCACGCGGTTGAGCGAAGAAACCAGTATTCGCCCCAAGCCTATGGTGGAAGTGGGCAATCGGCCCATTCTCTGGCACATCATGAAAATTTATTCAGCCCACGGCATTAATGAATTCATCATTTGCTGTGGCTATAAGGGATACGTCATTAAAGAATACTTCGCCAACTATTTCCTGCACATGTCAGACGTTACCTTTGACCTGCGCTACAACCAAATGAACGTCCACGCTGGTAACGCAGAGCCCTGGAAAATTACCCTGATTGACACCGGCGAAACCACGATGACTGGCGGTCGCCTCAAGCGGGTGCGCGAACACATTGGGTCTGAAGCCTTCTGCCTGACCTACGGTGACGGGGTCAGCGATGTCAATGTCACCGAGCTGATTAAATTCCACCGGAGCCAGGGCACTATGGCAACCCTGACGGCGGTTCAGCCCCCTGGGCGATTTGGTGCTATTGCTCTACACGAAGGGCAAACCAAGATCGAGTCGTTCCAGGAAAAGCCCGAGGGTGACGGAGCCTGGATCAACGGCGGCTATTTTGTGGTAGAACCCGAGGTAATTGATTTTATCGAGGGTGATGAAACCGTTTGGGAGCAAGAACCCCTCACCAAGCTAGCCAATATGGATCAGCTTTCTGCCTTTAAGCACGGCGGTTTTTGGCAACCCATGGACACCCTGCGCGATCGCACCAAACTAGAAGAGCTTTGGGCGGCAGGGAAAGCCCCCTGGAAAGTTTGGTAAAGCTTGCTCAATTAATTCTGGCTAGCTGGGTTAGCCGCTGTCCACCTTGCGCCAGTTCAGGTCTTAATCCAGCTTGCCGATAGCCCCTGCCCTCTACTCAGGTGGGAGCATCAAAACTGTAAAATTTTACCGACATAATTATCATGAACTTAACGTTTTGGCGCGGGAAGCGCGTTTTTGTGACGGGTCACACCGGCTTTAAAGGGAGCTGGCTAGCCCTGTGGCTGCAGCAGCTGGGGGCCGAGGTAGTGGGCTATTCCCTAGAGGCACCGACCCAGCCCAGCCTCTTCGAGGCGGCCCAGGTCGCCGAGGGCATGACCTCCCTGATTGGTGACGTGCGAGATTTAGAGCAGCTCCAGGGAGCTATGGCTCAGGCTCAGCCGGATATCGCTCTGCACCTAGCGGCCCAGCCGCTGGTGCGCTACTCCTACCAAAACCCGGTCGAGACCTACGCCACCAACGTCATGGGCACCGTCAACTTCCTAGAGGCCGTGCGCCACACCCCCAGCGTTCGAGTCACCGTAGTGATTACCAGCGACAAGTGCTACGAGAACCGCGAGTGGGTCTGGGGCTACCGTGAAAACGAGGCGATGGGTGGCCACGATCCCTACTCCAACAGCAAGGGCTGTGCTGAGCTGGTGACGGCAGCCTACCGCTCATCCTTTTTTGCTCCTGAAACCTATGGTGCTCACCAGGTGGCTGTGGCCTCTGGGCGCGCTGGCAACGTCATCGGCGGCGGCGATTGGGCCCTAGATCGGTTGATCCCCGACATGATCAAAGCCTTTCACCAGGGGCAGCCGGTGCTGATTCGCAATCCCCACGCAATTCGCCCCTGGCAGCACGTGCTCGAGCCCCTGAGCGGCTATCTCCTGCTGGCAGAGAATCTTTGGAACAGTGGCCCTGAGTTTGTTGGCGGCTGGAACTTTGGCCCCAGCGATGACGACGCTAGGCCCGTCTCCTGGATTGTCGATCGGCTCACTAGCCTCTGGGGCAATGGCGCCACCTGGCAGCTGGATGGCGGCTCTCACCCCCACGAGGCCAGCTATCTGAAGCTAGACTGCTCGAAGGCTAAGCTGCGCCTGGGGTGGGAGCCCCGCCTGACCCTGGCGGACACGCTGGAGTGGGTAGTAGAGTTTTACCAAGGCTTCTACGGGGGGCAGTCGGCCCGGGCCATTGCCGATGCCCAAATCGCGCGCTACCAGGCTCGCCATCCCCAAACTGCCCAATCGGTAACGCCTGGGGCAGCCACCCCGGTGCCGGTACCAGCTGTTTAGAGCTTTGCTAGCAAGGTACCAACAACGATGATTTTTACTGAAACTCCCCTGGCGGGGGCCTACACGGTTGACATTGACAAAAAAGCCGACAACCGTGGCTTTTTTGCTCGAGCCTTTTGTGCCCAAGAGTTTGCTGAGCTGGGCATTAAGCCCGAAGTAGCCCAGATCAATCTTTGCTACAACGGCACTCAAGGCACCGTGCGGGGCATGCACTACCAGGTGCCCCCAGCTTCTGAGACCAAGCTGATTCGGTGCACTCGCGGCGCTATCTACGACGTCATCGTTGATTTGCGCCCCGACTCGCCCACCTTTCGTCAGCACTTTGGGGTTGAGCTTACCGCCGACAACTATCGGGCCCTCTACGTGCCCGAAATGTTTGGCCACGGCTATCAAACCCTGACGCCCGAGGCTGAAATTGTCTACGTCGTCAGCGAATTCTACACCCCTGGTTGCGAACGAGGGCTACGGTATAACGATCCAGCGCTGAACATTAAATGGCCCTTACCGGTTAACTTAATTTCCGACAAAGACAACAGCTGGGATTTGTTAGACGCCTAATGCTAAGCATCATTGATTAGATTAAAGGGTCCTGTATCGAGTATCTCGATACAGGACCCTTTAATATTCAGTCCAGCAGTTATATCGTTAGGAGATTGCGGTTGTAATCTGTTCGATACAGCGGTTAAGGGCCCGATAGCTTAAGGCAGTAACCCTGTCAGCTACCGGGCTAGCTCTATACGTAACCGTCCCCTGAGCGGAGTCGAAGGGGACGTCTCGGGTGGGTTTTGGCTTCGACTTCGCTCAGCCAGCCTAGTCTTAGGGACACTTACCTCTATACTGGTCTCCCTAGGCCAGAGTTAGTACTTTAGCGGGGAAGAATTCAGCATTTTGTTCGGCTCGCAGCTGATCGCATAGGCGATCTGCAGGCAGCTCGATATCGTCATAGGTCAGGACATGATCCTTAGGAAGATCGCGCTTAAGCCGGCAGCCTTCGGCCAGCCCTATGGGCAATAAATTTTGGGCCTGAACCACGTCCGAATTTTCACACTGACCATAGGTCATGTAGTAACCAATGCCGTCGAGGGTATCGCCGGCCTTCAAGTCGGTTTTAGCCAGAGTAATGACGTCTACAACGGGGCCGGCGATCGGGGCCAGCACCACGTCCTTAAATAACACCACCCTGGCCACAGACAGGGGTACCTCTAGGTGGCATAGGTGGTAGGGAGTATAGAACGAGTAGAGTGGGCCATCCCCTTTCTTGTAGTAGCGCAGGTAGTGCTGTTGTTTCGGATCTTCCATCAGGCCAATGACGTAAACGCCAGGGGAGGGTTGGGCCCCCACAACGTAGTCCACGATGCCACCCCAGGATTTTAGTTGGTCGGCATCGTACACCTCGGTGAGCTCATCGATATGGCCTCTAAAGTCGCGGCCAATCATGCCCCGTTGGGAGACCTTCATGCCCGTGGCGTTGGCCACAATAGCCTGCTCAAAGGAAATCTTGGTGCCATCGGCAAAACTGGTGACCATGTGGGCCGCCTGGCCCCACTGCTGGGCAAACCCAGCTTGGGTGGTGGGGTTGCGGTAGGGATCTTGCAATCCTTTGATGTTGCCACAGACCAGGGGTTTTAGGCCAATACTTTGGACATAGCGAAACAGGTTCATTTCGACCCCAGGCTGGTCGCCATCACAGCCGGAGAGAATGACTCCGGCGCGATCGGCATAGGTTTTGAGAATAGGGCCCAAGGTGCCGTCTAGTTCGGCGTTCATCAATACAATATCTTTACCGTTGGCGATGGCCTCTAAAACCACTCCGGCGGCGAATTCAATAGTGCCGGTCACTTCAATTAAGGCATCAATGCCTTCGGCTCGACAGAGCAACAGGGCATCTTCTGTAACGGCTGGTTGACCAGAACGAATTGCGTCTTCTAACGCCGTTTGAGTCGTTACTTCGAGGGATTCATAAATCCCTGATTCGGTATAAGCTTTGCGGGCGCTGGCTAAACTCCGGCTAGACACCGCAACCAACTCCATACCGGGCACATAATTGATGATTTGGTTCGCGATGCCCCAGCCCATAAAGCCGGAGCCAACCATAGCGACTTTAATCGGCTTGCCAGCTTCCTGGCGGGCGGCTAAGGCCGTATCAACTATCAACATAGATTTTTCCTTAAAGACGGGATGAGCTAATTCAGAATCAGGTTTAAAAAGTAGGGTTGAGGTTGAGAACACCCTGCCACCCTAAAGCCTAGGAGGGCTCTGGGAAAACCGCCACCTCCATGGAGTGCAGAACAAGATATCTTTAAGGTTCCCGAAATTTGGGCTCTGATTTTTTCCCAGGACAGGGAATCAACCTCGCCCCAGAGAGGCTTTAGGACATGGATCCAAAAGCGATGCTCACAATAGTGGCCCCGCATTGCCTAACCTTTCTCTGTCAGCAACCTTCCACCTCACGCAAAATAATGACGAAGATTCCTCAGTTAGTCGGGCTTTCCCTCTCCGTTGGCCTGGTGATGTTTGGCTGCCGATCGCAACCCGATGCCGCCCAAACCACCGAAGTTCAACCCGGCGATACCATCACCATCCTGGGCACGCTGACAGGCGTGGGTGAAACCAAACTGCGAGAGGCCATGGCTCCCTTTACGGAGGCCACCGGGGTCGAAATCATCTACGAAGGCACTGACGCCTTTACTACCCTGGTGCCGGTCCGGGTTGATTCCGGCAATCCACCGGATATTGCTCTGTTTCCCCAGCCGGGGCTGATGATGGATTTTGCTGAGGCCGGGCAGATGGTGCCCCTGACCAGCTTTATCGATCGCGCCACCCTAGCCGCGGCCTACGATGAGTATCTGCTGAACCTGGTCAGCCTCTCCGACGATGTCTACGGCCTGTGGATGCGGGCCGACGTCAAAAGCCTGGTGTGGTACAACCCCGCGGCCTTTTCGGTCAAGGGCTACACCGTGCCTGCCACCTGGGCTGAGCTACAGACCTTGAGCGATCGCATCGTTGCCGATGGCGGCAACCCCTGGTGCATAGGCATGGAAAGCGGCCAGGCCACCGGCTGGGTTGGCACCGACTGGGTGGAGGATATCCTGCTGCGCCAGGCGGGGCCAGAAGTGTACGACCAGTGGGTCAGCCACGCGATTCCCTTTACAGCCCCCCAGGTGAAAGCGGCTTTTGAGGGGTTTGGGGCGATCGCCCTCAACCCCGACTACGTGCTGGGCGGCACTACCGGCATCCTCAGTACGCCCTTTGGGGAGGCCCCACTCCCCCTGTTTACCGACCCACCGGGCTGCTACCTGCACCACCAGGCCAGTTTTATCGTCGAATTTCTGCCGGATACCGTTCAACCCGGCGTTAATCTCAGCGTGTTTCCGCTGCCGCCGATCGCCCCTGACCAGGGCAGTGCGGTGATCATCGGCGGTATTGTCTTTGGGGTATTTAACGACACCCCTGCAGTGCGCGCCCTGATGATCTACCTGGCCACCCCCGAACCCCATACCATTTGGGCTGGGCTGGGCAGCTACATCTCTCCCCACCGCCAGGTCAGCCTCGACGCCTACCCCGACGACCTCACCCGCAAGCAGGCCGAGATCTTAAGAAATGCCGATGTGCTGCGCTTTGATGGTTCTGACCTGATGCCCGGCGCGATCGGGACGGGCGCGTTTTGGACGGGAATTGTCGATTATGTCGATGGCCAAGACCTGGACACCGTGCTGGAGGATATTGACGCCGCCTGGCCACCTGACAGTCAGTAGGCGATGCGCTGGCCATCAGGTGTGGGCACAGGCACTGCACCTCTGGCGGCAGGGCCTAAGGGCTAAACAGTTGCTCTACCTGGCAGCTAAACCCTGGCAACAGGGGAGAGGTTAAGGCATCTTGGCCCAATAGGGTGGCACTTAAAACTAATTGAGCAGCCTGGCGGCGATAGACTTCTACTTGTCGAGTAAACCGATCACAAATCCAATATTCTTGAACGCCCCGAATGGAGTAGAGCTTAAGCTTGGCTTCACGGTCGCGGCGAATGTTACTCGGCCCCAGCGACAGCACTTCGACTACCAGCTCGGGGAAATCGGTTAGGTGCCCAGCGTCATCTTCGACCACGGCCAGCCGTTCTTTGCTCACCCATGCCACATCGGGAATCACGCTGTCCGCATCTGACACAACAATGCCCGGAGCTGGAATCGCCTCGCCCAGGCCGGTCTCAGCAGACCAGGCATCTAGAACAGCAAAAACCCTGCCAGCGGCCTGCTGGTGACGACGATGGGGCGAGCGAGTCACAAACAACTCTCCATCAATAATTTCATAGCGCGTGCCTTCGCTCTGGGGCAGCACCTCCAGATCGTGAATCGTCCAGCGAATCTGCGTCGTGGCCTGGGTCATGAACTGGGCCTTGCCGTTTGTACTAATAGGTTGGAGTCCATTCTTATCATACCCGTTGCCTCTCAAGGCCATCACGGTCGGAAACGTCAGTACATCAGGATGAGCATCGGGAGGTCGTCCGCCTTCCGGGCTCGGTTTGGGCAGCAATGGCTGTAAGCGCTGTCATTGTCCCTTGGTTAACTCTCATCGTGACATAGGATTGCGCTCTACCAAAGGCTTGATAGTTCAAGCGCACTAGGCTACCCTTCCCTCGTACCGCAGGTTTTAAAACACTGCCTAGCATTCCTCAAAGATTCAGAAAAATTTTGGTGTGTTGCCAAATCTCTTTCTCCACATCCGTCAGGGCATGATCGCTGGGGAGTTCCACGAGGCGCGTCCAGGGTCGGGAGACAGCGTAGGCACGGCTGGCCTCTATCGATATGGTCTCATCGTAGAGGCCATGGAGAATCAGTGTGGGAATTGGGGTCTGCAAGGCATTCTCATCATAGTCCTGGGCATCAGTGATGAACCGGTAGTACAGGGGCAGGGTCCGCTGTTCGCTGTAGTGGAAGACCGGCAAGGTGCCCTCGGTTCGCCAGACTTCGAGCTGGTCGGGGCCAAGGCGAGGCAGCCACTGCTGCAGAAACTGGAAGGCGGGAGCCAGCAGCACCAGCTTCTCGATGCGGTCGGTGACGGCGGCTTGCTGGGCAACCCAGGCAGCGGTCAGGCCCCCCAGGCTAGAACCAATCAGCACGGTGGGTTCCAGTTGGTCGAGAATCAGATAGCTGACCTGCTGAATCTGGCGGCTGAGGGTGAGGTGGGGAAAGTCGCCCTGGTTGAGATCGGGGATCACCAGGGTTATCCCCAGACCATAAAAGCGGGATTGCATAGCCTGGGCCTTGGCAGACAGGGGGCTGGAGGCAAAGCCGTGGAGGTAGAGATATTGGGTCATGGGAGTAGGGGATGTGGGAGAGATGTAGGGTGAGAGACTGCACGCCAAGTCAAAGCAAAACCAAAGCAGGACTCTCGTAGGGGCAAACGGCGTTTGCCCGTATAGGGTATCGGCCCTGATCCAGAGTTGGATGAGTTGGATTGGGCATAGGTGGGTTGGCAAAAAGCAAGCGGGGAGGGGCTAGCCCCTGGAGGTATGATATTGAATTGGTGCGCTTCCCAGGCTGGTGGGCAGTGCCCACCCTACGTTTACGCAACCCACGGACGCTATGACTTCTTCCTATCGCATTACCCTGCTGCCCGGCGACGGCATCGGCCCTGAGATTATGGCCGTAGCGGTAGAGGTGCTCAAAACCGTGGGTCGCCAGATGGATCTGGCCTTTGAGTTTGAGACGGCGCTGATTGGCGGGGCGGCCATTGATGAAACTGGAGAGCCCCTGCCCGAGGCCACGCTGAAAACCTGCAAGGCCAGCGATGCCGTACTGCTGGCGGCGATCGGCGGCTACAAGTGGGATACGTTGCCTCGACACCAGCGCCCCGAAACTGGGCTGCTAGGTCTGCGGGCGGGCCTAGAACTGTTTGCCAATTTGCGCCCGGCTACCATTTTGCCCCAGCTGATCGATGCCTCATCCCTGAAGCGGGAGGTGGTAGAGGGGGTCGACATTATGGTGGTGCGCGAGCTCACCGGCGGCATTTACTTCGGCAGCCCCAAGGGTATTTTTGAGACTGAAACGGGTCAAAAACGCGGGGTCAACACCATGGCCTACACCGATGGCGAGATCGATCGCATCGGCAAGGTCGCCTTTGAGATTGCCCAAAAGCGCAAAGGCCAGCTGTGCTCAGTGGATAAGGCCAACGTGCTGGAGGTGTCGCAGCTGTGGCGCGATCGCATCACCGCCCTGTCCGCCGACTACCCCGACGTCACCCTAACCCACATGTACGTCGACAACGCCGCCATGCAGCTGATCCGCTGGCCCAAGCAGTTTGACACCATCGTCACCGGCAACCTGTTTGGGGATATTCTTTCGGATGCGGCGGCCATGCTCACCGGCAGCATTGGCATGTTGCCCTCCGCCAGCCTGGGGGCCAGTGGGCCGGGGGTCTACGAACCGGTCCATGGCTCGGCCCCCGACATCGCCGGGCAAGATAAAGCCAACCCCCTGGCCCAGGTGTTGAGTGTGGCCATGATGTTGCGCTACGCCCTCGATCAGCCCGCCGCCGCCGATCGTATTGAGCAAGCCGTGACAACAGTTTTAGATCAGGGTTATCGAACTGGAGATATCATGTCGGAAACCATGACCCAGGTAGGTTGCAAAGCCATGGGGGAAGCCCTGCTGCGTGCCCTGTCATAAAGTTCGCTTTAGACAGGCATCTAGATTTGCGACCCCTGGAAAGATCGATTAGAGTCTGTTTATAAGCACACAGGTGAGCCGTGTACGGTCTACAGCAACCCCCTCCTTCTGGCCCTTCGTCCGCCCAGCCGCCGGATGCCAGCACCTTCCCTGCGGTGCTTAACCCGGCCCTGCTAAAGTCGGCACGGCAAATTTATCGAACCTACTATGAGGTACATCCGGAGGATGTCCAACGCCCCATTGGCATTGCGATCAGTACTAAGACCCACCGCGGCAAGCTGATCTTTGGCGGTCGCCCTGTCCTACTCCCCAACGAGTGCTTTATCCCCATTAGCCAGATTGAGCCAGGCCTGCACTAAGGCAGCAAGTTGAACAAAATTGGCCCCACTGCGGCGATGGGGCAGTGATGAGGCAGGATAGTCTGACAAATCCCTAGGGCACAATGGACCTACACCCTCTCCACGGGCAAAGGCTACTGTGAAACCTACCTCGGTTAAACGTTCGGACTCCGCACCATCGCTGGGCCAACCCGCCGCTGAATCAGCTATTGTGCTACCCCCGAGGGCCCCGCTAGGCAAAATCCACCCCCCCAAGGCTGGGAGCAAACCATCCCTGCCGCCCTACACCCAACAGCTGCTGCGGCGCCTGCGGCTCAGCCTGGCGACGGCACAGTCCGCTGGGGAAACGCTTGATTTTTCCATTGTGATCTGCACCTACAACGGTGAACACCGGTTGCCCGACGTGCTGAATTGCCTAATGGCCCAGTCGGGGGTTAAGCGGCTAGCCTGGGAGGTGATTGTCGTAGATAACAACAGCACCGACGGCACAGCCCAGGTCGTTGAAACCTTTCGGCAGCAGTGGCCGCGGGATGTGCCGCTGCGCTATGCCGTTGAATCCCGCCAGGGAGCAGGCTACGCCCGGCAGCATGGCATCCAAATCGCCCGCAGCCCCCTGGTCGGTTTTTTAGATGATGACAATCACCCATCGCTCGGCTGGGTCACCGCCGCCTACCAATTTGGCCAAGCCCATCCCCAGGCCGGAGCCTACGGCAGCCGGATTCAGGGTGACTTTGAGGTTGCCCCGCCCCCTAACTTCGATCGAATTGGGGCGATGCTGGCCCTGACCGAACGGGGGTCTGAACCGCTGTTGTATACCCCCCGTAACAAAATTTTGCCTCCCTCCGCAGGTCTGGTGGTCCGCCGACAGGCCTGGCTAACCAGTGTACCCGAGTCCCTTTCCCTGGCCGATGCCATTGGGTTTAGGGCGGCAGGGGAGGATTTGGAGGTGGTGCTTTATATCCAGCGGCACGGCTGGGAGATCTGGTACAACCCGGCGATGCGGATGCACCACAAAATTCCCGGCAGTCGGCTTCAGCGAGACTACCTGCTGCTACTGTTTCGGGGCATTGGCCTAAGCCGCCACCGAACCCGTATGCTCAGCCTAACCCCGTGGCAACGCCCCTTGATGATGCCCCTCTACCTGGCCAATGATCTCCGCAAGATTTTGCGTCACCTGCTCACCTATCGAACCGCTGTGATCACCGATACGGTGACGGCCTGCGAGATGACGCTATATCTCTACAGTCTGGTGAGCCCCGTCTATATTTGGTGGCGGCTTTGGCGACAGCATTGCGCGCGTCAGGGCCAAGCCCCCACAGCAGAAGAGAAGATCGAGGTTGGATCTGACCCCAAAACGCGATCGATAGCCTGAAATTAGGTGCCCGCAACTAGGCCCACAATGCGACAATGGGGCAAATCAGCGCCTGCCGCAGACGCGGTCTCGTAACGAACCGCAGCATGACTTGCGATTAATGCAGGCCATTGACCCCACCTTGAGAGATAGACCTATGCGTTCTGATTTGCAATGGGCCCTCGATACCCGCAGCGCCCTCAAAATTATCAGCGGCCTTACCAACTACGACCCTCAGCGGGTTCTGGCCGTGGTCAAAGCTGCCGACCAGGGCGGTGCTACCTTTTTGGATATTGCTGCCGATGCCGACTTAGTGCGACTGGCTAAGGCCGAGACCGCTCTACCCATATGCGTATCAGCTGTCGAGGCAGAAGCATTTCTGGCCCCCGTCGCCGCTGGCGCTGACCTGATTGAAATCGGCAACTTCGATGCCTTCTATGCCCAGGGCCGCCGATTTGAGGCACCTGAGGTGCTCGAACTCACCCGTCGCACCCGCGCCCTGCTGCCCCACATCACCCTATCGGTGACGGTGCCCCATATTCTGGCCCTCGATGAGCAGGTTAGCCTGGCGGAAGCGCTGGTCGCCGCCGGAGCCGACATCATTCAAACCGAGGGGGGCACCTCTAGCCAACCCGCTCACTCCGGCACCCTGGGGCTAATTGAGAAGGCCTCGCCTACTCTGGCCGCCGCCCACGCGATTTCTCGCGCAGTGACTATTCCTGTGCTGTGCGCCTCGGGGCTGTCGGATGTGACTGCTCCCATGGCGATCGCCGCTGGGGCCGCTGGGGTCGGCGTTGGCTCTGCGGTCAACAGGCTGGATAATGCACTGGCTATGGTTGCTGTGGTGCGTCAGCTGGCCGAGAGCATCCAGGCGGCGCGGGTTGGCGTTGCGCGCTAGGGGTTGAGCCGACCTTGCGCTGGGGGGCAGTTCGCCCAGAGAATTGCCCCCTAATCTTTAGCGATTGTCTACTCAGGCATCTCGGCCCAGCCAATCGGTCGGCACAGCCATTAGGATGGAGTCACCCACGATCCATTGCCGCTACTCCTTACTCTAATCAGAAAAAGCTTGCCATGGTTCAAGCTCAGCCCCGCACCGGCCCCACCATTACCTGGCCGCCGCTGCCCGACGATTTTAAGCTGGTCGACGATCCGGTGGAAAATATTCAACAGCCACCCCTGGCGGCGGCCCTCACCGATGCGCTGGGCAGCGCCCAGCGCATTCAGCCCACCATGCTGATTGGCTCTAACTTTGGCCTAGTAGCCGGCATTGAGGGAGACACCGTTGTTAAAGCGCCAGACTGGTTCTACGTGCCACTGGTGAACCCCGTCGCGGCAGGAACAGTGCGCCGCAGCTATACCCCCACCCTAGAAGGCGATCCGGTCGCGGTGGTGATGGAGTTCCTCTCCGCCGATGACAACGGGGAGCTATCTATCCGCAATATTGCCCCCTTCGGGAAGTTCTACTTTTATGAGCAGATTTTGCAGGTACCGGTCTACATCATCTACGAGCCCCAACGCCCAAGATTAGACGTGTGGCACCTGCAAAATGGGCGCTATGAGCTGCAACAACCGGACGAGTTTGGGCGCTTCTGGATTCCACCCTTGGAGCTATTTTTGGGCGTGTGGCGGGGCGAACGACTGGCCCAAACCCTAAACTGGCTGCGCTGGTGGGATGCCGATGGCAACCTGCTGCTGTGGAGTGCAGAGCAGGCCGAAGCCGAACGTCAGCGGGCTGAACGGCTAGCGGCTCTACTGCGGGCCCAGGGCATTGATCCCGATCGCGCTTAACCGTCAAAAAAAGGCACCGCTGGGGGTGCCTTAGTTGGAGTTGAGTCCATCAGAGAAAGCGGTTTTCCTAGGTTCTTTCCACGGGCAGGTTAGCCTCATTCCAATTCAGCATGCCGCCGCGCAGGCTGGCCGCCTCGGTGACCCCCTGCTTTTTGAGAATGACGGTAGCCTGGGCCGATCGCCGCCCCGACTTGCACACCGTCACCACCGGTTGGTCGGTGGGGATCTCCCTGACCCGCCCCTCTAGCTCACCTAAGGGAACCAACCGGGCTCCCGCAATGTGGCCCAGTTCGGCGTTAAATTCATCGGCCCCGCGCACGTCGAGCAGATGTACCTGCCCCAGATTCTCGGCCACCCAATGGGAGTCAATTTCCTTAACGCCACCGTAGGTGAGGCGCACCGGCCCCCAGTCGGCAATGCTTGGCATTTTGCCGTCTTCGGGTTTACCGCAGACGCAGTTAGCAGGGATGGCGATGTCGATTTTTTTGGGGTGGGGCAAGCCCAGGTTCTCCATGTAGCCGACAAAGTCAGTTTCGTCGGCCTGACCGCCGATGCGGGGGTTATAGGCTTTCTCTTCGCCGACGGAGGAGGCGGTGCGACCGCTGTAGTCGTGGGCCGGCCAGATAATGGAGTCGTCCGGCAGGCTAAAGATTTGCTCCGTGATGGAGGCGTACATGCGCTTGGCATCACCCTGCTGAAAGTCGCAGCGGCCAGCGCTGCGGATCAGCAGACAGTCGCCGGTAAAGGCCATGGTGTGATCATCAAGCACATAGGTAAGGCAGCCGTCGGTGTGGCCAGGGGTAGCGCGGACTTCGAGGGCGCGATCGCCAAACTCAACCCGATCCCCATGGTCCAACAAATAGTCGGCCCCACTGACCATATCGCCATAGCGGCCCGAGATACCAATTTTAGAACCCAACGCCTGCTGCATCAGCCAGGCCCCGGTGACGTGGTCGGCGTGGCAGTGGGTGTCGAGGGTGGCAATCAGACTGAGGCCGAGCTCTTCGATCAGGGCGCGATCGCGCTGGTGCTGCTCAAACACCGGGTCGATCAGCACCGCCTTTTGGGAGACGGGGTCAGCTAGCAGGTAAGTATAGGTCGACGAATCCGCATCAAAGAGCTGGCGAAAGATTAAGGCTTGCCCCATGACTTAAAACTCCTAGGGAAATCTAAACGCAGAGTTGGCTGCTCTATTTCTACTTTATAACCAAACAGTTATTTTTTGAGTACAGTTATTTTTGGCCGCTCAGACACCTCGGGGCAGCCCTCGGGTGCCTAAGGACTATTCTGGCCACGAACATACCCGAAAATCTTGCTTTCTCTCCAGGGCGCAGGCCCTGCGCCCCTACCTCTGGGTGTCTTCTTTCCTAGAAACTCCCTAAGCCATATAAGTGGCCAGGAAAGCTAGCGATCGCTCCCAGGCCAGTTGGGTCGCCTCGGGGTCGTAGATGTCGTTGTTTTCGTTGCCAAAGGCGTGCTGGGCATCGTACCAGTAGATTTCGTTGGGCGCACTGCCTTCTTTTAGTCGAGCCTCAAACGCCTTCACCGCGTCGGGAGGAAAGAACGCATCCCGCTGGGCGAAGTGTCCCTGGAAGGGAATGGAGATGGTGCTGGCATCGGCGGCATCGGCAGGGGGCACCCCGTACCAGCTCACCGCCACATCGGTTTCGGGAACGTACACAGCCGCCAGCACCGTCAGCGCGCCGCCCATGCAGTAGCCTATGACAGCCACCTTGGGGCTATCGGCCTTGAGATATTGCACCGCGCCGCGAATGTTTTGGGTGGCGGCATCGCCGAAGTCGAGGTGGGTCATCAGGTGTTCGGCCTCGGCGGCTTCGACGGTGACCTGGCCTTTGTAAAGGTCGGGCACCAGAACTCGGTAGCCCTGCTGAACCAGCTGATCGGCTACGCCTTTGATTTGATCGTTGAGGCCCCACCATTCCTGAATCACCACAACGCCTGGGGCGCTGCTGCCGCCGCCGGGCTCAACGTAGTAGCCGCGGCAGCTTTGGCCATCGGGTCGGTTAAAGCTAATCAGTTCGCCCATGGGATTTTCCTAAATTGTTTTTTATACGCCGGTTAAGGAGCCCCCAGTAAAGCCCCTAAAGTTCGGCCAGCAGGCTTTGAATATCAGGCACTTCGAAGAACTGACTGGTAGATGCAAGCAGCCGACTGCCCCAGAGATTGGTTTGCAAAAAGTCAAGGTCGGCGTAGCGGCTGTCTTGCTCGAGGGCTTCTATGCCCAGACGAAGAGATTCTTGGCAAGCGGCGGAGGCAGCCCTCACCACCGGTACGGCACAGTTTTCTTGGGCATTGAGGGCCACGGCGATCGCCAGTTTGGGCTCGGGTTCATTGCCTGCCATCTCGAGGCTGGTGCGCCAATATTCCACCGCCTTTTGGATATCGCCCTGCTCGTAGAGTACGAGCCCAATGTTGTTCACTGCGGGCCAAAACTCCGGTTCGGCCGCTACAGACTTCTCGTAGCTGGCGATCGCATCGCCATAGCGCTCCAGCTTAAAGTAGGCATTCCCCAGATCAAATAGGGCGTTGGGGTTGTTGGGCTCTAGTTTCAACCCCTGTTCTAGGTAGCTGGCAGCCCGCTGGAGATTATCTTGCTGCAGGTAGGCCGACCCCAGGGCAAACAGGACCCTGGCGTTGTCGGGCAACAGGGTGCGAGCGCGATCGAGCAGGGGCAGAGCTTGATCGACCTGACTATTTTGCAGATACAGCCCCCCCAGCAAAGCCAGCACCTGGCCATCGTTGGGGGCCAGCTGAGCCGCTAGCTGAGCCAGGGCCAAGGCCCGTCCAAACTGCTGAAATTCGGCCAGCTGCTGTGCCTCGTTAGCCAGAAACAACCCCTGCTCCACCATTAGATCGTAGTCGAGGGGCAGCACGTAGGGAGTGAGCGCCTGGGCTTGGGCGGGTGGGGTTGGTGCCAGCAGGGCACACATAGTCAGCAGGGGCAGAAGTGATAGGCGTTTTAGCACAGCAGGGGTGAGTGAATTAACAAACAGACAATATAGCGTGTACGCCGGTTAAGCGCTGAGACCATCAGGGTAGCAGATCCGCCTGGGCCGCCCGGGCGTTGCGTCGCCACAGGGTCGGTTTAATTCGCCGTAGGGCCGAGGCCCGAAACCGCTCGTCCCACTCAGTCTCTGATAGGTTAGCTAAGTCGTTTAAGGTTGGGGCTAGGTTCAAGGGGTAGGGCTGAAATTCATCGACGGTCGTAGGTTGGGCAAAGCGCTGGTTCCAGGGGCACACATCCTGACAGATATCGCAACCCGCGACCCAGTTATTGAGGTGGGGCACAATCTCCGGGGGCAGGGTTTCATTGCGATTTTCAATGGTGTGGTAAGCAATGCAGCGGTTGGCATCAACTACATAGGGCTGGGGAATGGCCCCGGTAGGACAGGCGTCAAGACAGCGGGTGCAGGTGCCGCAGTGGGCCGTATGGGGCGGGTCAGGGACCAGATCTAGGGTCGTGATCAGTTCACCTAGAAACACCCAGGAACCGTACTGGCGGGTGATTAAATTGCCGTTTTTGGCCACCCAGCCCAGCCCTGCCTGCTGAGCCCAAAACTTGTCCTGTAGGGGGCCAGTGTCGGCGTAGAAGCGGGTCTGGATAGCCTCCCCCCCCTCAGCGGTGAGCCAGACAGACAGGGCCTTAAGGCGTTTATTCAGCACCCGGTGGTAGTCGCGCCCCCAGGCGTAGCGGGAAATTTTGCCGTGACTGGGGTCCTCGGAGTGGGAATGGGGGGTGTAGTAGTTAAGGGCTACGCAGATGAGCGATCGCGCTCCCGGCAACACCCGGCGAATATCCCGTCGGCTGGGGTTGGCCATCCAGCCCATATCGGCTTGGTGGCCCTGCTGAAGCCAGGTGTCGAGGCGAGTCACCGCCGTGGCTTCAGCAGCGCTGGGGGGATCAGCCACCGCTGCGATCCCTACCCGGTGAAACCCGAGTTTCAGGGCGTAATCCAGTACTGCCTGGCGATCGGGCCAGTCCATCGATGCCACCATAACTCCCCAACTCCTGCCCCAGTCCAGCGATCAAGGCTGGAACCCAGGCGATAAAGGCCAGATTCAGACTTAGAGTGTTCCAGCTAAATACTTATCCAGAGTTTTACGGCAACAGGTCCAACGGGCCGAGTATGCGACCCCAAAGGGGACGTTTATTTAGATGGAATACTCTATGAACTTCAGGGTATACTCCCAGGTCAAGATAAATTTCAAATTAAGCACGCCCCTTGACAAGGTTATGACCAGAGCATAGGTTGTACCATGCTGTAGTTAGCGTCGGGGCCAGGCGCCAACCCCTACATCTGCACATACCAGCCCAACTTACCCAGGCAAGGGCGTCTATGTTTAAGCTATTTACCAAGTTCGACTACCTGCTGCGCGAAACCCTCCTCGGGCTGCGGCGCGGCGGCTGGATGAACTGGGCCGCCATCAGCACCATTACCGTACTGCTGTTTTTATTTGGCATTAGCCTGCAATCGACCTGGCAGTTGGAACGACTGTTGAACCAGTTCGGCAGCCAGCTAGAGGTGTCGGCCTACCTAGAAAGTGGGTTTCAGGCCAGTGATCTGCAACCCAGGGTAGAGATATTCCCAAACGTAGTGGCCGTTACCCCGGTGACGAAGGAAGCAGCTTGGGCCTCTCTAGTCGCCGATCTGGGCCTATCTGACATTGCCGGGGCGACCGACCAGCTGAAGGGAAATCCCCTGGTAGATGAGCTCAAGGTCAAGGCTAAGGATTCTGAGGCGGTACCGGCGATCGCCACCCAGCTTCAGCAGCTTGAAGGAATTGACGAAGTGCGCTATGTCGACGAGGCGGTTACCCGCCTGGCCCAGCTCAACGACGGCCTGAAGTGGGCCAGTTTGTTTGTGATTTCTATTCTGACCCTGACCGCCACCGCCGTTATTACCACCACCATTCGGCTCATTGTGCTGGCCCGCAAGCGCGAAATTGAGGTCATGCAGCTGGTGGGCGCCACACGCCTCTGGATCTACCTCCCCTTTATTTTGCAGGGGGCCGTCTTTGGTCTGGCCGGGGCCACCGTAGCCTGGGGACTATTGCTGGCTATTCAAAGCTTTTTAGCCAAGCTGGCTGCCCAACAGGCTGACTTTATTCAGTTTGTGGTAGACGGCCTCAGGCTCACTCCCCAACAGCTAATTTTGCTGCCGGCGGCCCTGCTGGGCCTCGGTACGCTAGTGGGGCTAATGGGCAGTCTGCTGGCAGTGCGCAAGTTTTCGCTGCGGTAGTCTAGGTGAAAGGAACGCTCTAGCCCTAAGCCGCGCTGTCACCCAATACCGGCTCCGGTAATCCTCTGGAGCCGGTTAGGGCAGGTTCGCATTCAAAATCTCCATTCCAACAGAACTCCCTAGTCGGGGCGCAGGGGGCAGCCCATTGGATTTGGTATTGGATACCACCCAGCAGGCCTGGCTTCTGAGGAAGACATCGCCACACCGTTGGCCAGAGCTGGTACAGCAATAGAGAATTAAAAGTGTTAGAGTCAGCCCAAATTGGCCATAATAGCTACGGAGCGACGGGCGGTTTGGTTACCGTCAGCGAGGCATCGGTATGAGTACAGTACTAATTGTGGACGATAGCTCAACCCTACGGGAAATGATCGCGGGGCTGTTGCTCAAGGCTGGCCTTACGGTGGTTGAAGCCAAGGACGGCGTTGAAGCCCAGGAGATCATCCAGGCGACGCCACCAGATCTGGTGGTGCTCGATATTGTCATGCCCAATATGAACGGCTATGAACTCTGCCGCTGGATTAAAAGCACCGCCGCCACCCAAAATATCCCCGTCATTATCTGCTCTAGCAAGGCCGAAGAATTTGACCGCTATTGGGGCATGAAGCAGGGAGCAGATGCTTATATCACCAAGCCCTTTCGCCCCACCGACATGATCAGCACCGTCAAGCAACTGCTTCGCTAGCCCGGTGCAGTGCGTCGATAATCGCTTCGCTATTCTCCGCAATGGGGTCTGGTGTAGGCGCGATTAGAATGCGCGGCAACGGGAAGTATGGGCCATAGCAATCATGGGTGAGGGAGTAGGCTGAATTATGATTGCGCCTGGCTGGGGAGAGTCGGAAGCGCACCGGTGAGGAGGAGTCCAGGGGAAAAGCTGAGTGTGCGGTTGAGTCTTCCTTGCAGTACTATTCCGTAGGTCAGACTATTGACATTGCTGCTCCAGTTCAACGTACTCAACCCTGGGTGATCCAGGTCTGTGTCTTATCGTTCCAAAGGCTCCAGCATTCCGGGAGGATTTCCTTGGCCAGCCCGATTGTCTTAGCGGTTTTTAACGGTAAAGGGGGGGTGGGCAAAACCACCACCGCCGTTAATTTAGCAGCGGTGTTTGCGGAGACCCGCTCGGTGCTGTTGGTGGATGCTGACCCCCAGGGTTCTGCCCTGTGGTGGACGGGCCGCAGCCCGGTCAAGCTAAGCTTTGAGGTTAAAGCAGAAACCAATCCCGCTCGGTTGGGGCGAATGAGGAAAGAGTACTCCCACGATCTGATCGTGGTCGATACCCCGCCGGCTTTGGGGTCTGCGACCCTAGCGGCGGTGCTGCCGGCGGCGGACTACCTGCTGCTGCCCACCCCGCCCGCCCCGATGGATTTGGCCGTGCTAATTACTACAGTGAATGAAGCGGTATCGCCCACCGGGGTATCCCATCGAGTATTGTTGACGAAGGTGGATTCCCGCAGTGTCGGCGAAGCCATTGAAGCCCAGAACACCCTGCTGGAGCTAAATATTCCCGCCTGCAATGCGTTTATTCGCGCCTATAAAGCCCATGAGCGGGCTGCACTAGAGGGGCTACCGGTGCTCAAGTGGCGGGGCAAAAACAGCCAAGAGGCCTGTTCTGACTACTACCGAGTTGCCGAAGAACTACAGCGAGACTGGACCCAGCCATGACTAAGAAAAGCCTCTCCGACCTGCTCAAAGAAGAAGTTAACAAGGCTGACGCACCAGATCCTGCGGCTACTCCTCAGGCGGAAGCGGAAGCGGCTGACCCTGCTGTCAAACCCAAGGCGGCTAGCCGTCGTGCACCTCGGGCAACGGGCACGACTCGTCGCACCGGAGCCGGGCGAAAAACCGCCCAGGCCAAGCCCCAGGCCACCCCCTCCACCAAAGCTCAGCCGGCCCCTGCAGCGGCGGTTGAGCCCGAGTCGATCGTCCCTGAGAACGATCTCCCCCAACGGGTAATCGAGCTGGAAAAAGACCTGGCGGCAGCTCAAAAAGACAAAGCCCAGCTCGAGAAAACCATCGCCGGGTTACAGAAGGATTTAGAAGACCAGCAGGGACGGCTGTTTGAGCTTAAGGACAGCCTGGACAAGGCCGAGGCAGCGACCCAGACCCAGACCGAGGCCCTGGAGAAAACCCAGGCCGAGCTGGAGGAGGCGAAGCAGACTATCTTAAAACTGGCCGAGACTCCGGCTGCGCCTGTTGCCTCTCCCCGTCGCACCTCTGGAGTAGACATTACCCCCCGTCCTGCGGTGGTGACTAAGGCTAGACCCACTTACCATCGAGGGGTACCTGACTATGCCATTCAGAAAGGGCAACCCAACCCTATGCTGACGGATGCCGACATTGGCTGGGTTGACTAGACGCCCCTAGGGAATGTAATCAAATAGGGCATCGAGATAGATGCGGTTGACATCGCGATCGCAGCGGTTGTCCTGCATTAAAAATAGCGATAGGGCGGCACAAAAGACCCGGTGCTGGTTCCAGGCGGGGTTACCCTCCAGATAGACTTGCAGCGCTTCGTAGAGTTCTTCGGGTACTTCAGCCATGAGGCTGACCTTGGGAGTCGTGGCATTGACTGTCATGGGGTGACCTCGCTAGGTGGGGATGCGAACGGGTATGGCGTAGATGGACGGTGCCTAAAGGGTGGTGACGAACGGGTTCACCATGTTTTCGCGGTGAACCCACCCGCCAGAAGTCAATGGATACCCTTGGCACCCGCCGGTTGGAGAACAAACAGTGTCTAGAAAATGTCTAATGAAGGGCGCCTGGTCAAGTCAGCCCAGGCCCTAGCCCTAGGACAACCTCTCTAATCTCCTAAGGACGGCCCAAGGACGGCCCAAGGACGGGCCTTGACGAGAATGTCTCAGGGAATTGGCTCTGTGTGTCGCATCATTCTGCCGGACTCCCCAGGGGCTGTCAATCTTGCCTTTAGCGCACCGTTAAGCTAGGACTGCTGGGCTGTCTACGCAAGCATGGGGGTTTTGAGAATCCCCCTGGGATTTCTTACCTGTTTAGGGGAAAAAAGCAGCCGGGGGGGGCAGAGGATGGAGTTTTCCACAGGGGATTGCTGACCCCCAGAACTGCCGTTATGGGCTGTGGAAAACCTGTGGAAAACCTCCCCTTACATGGGGGAAAGGTTGGGGAAAGGTTTTAGGGATATATTTTTTTGTAACATTTTGGGGGATAACGCCTTGACGCTAGCCTGATCAGCGGCTCTAGCCGATCCGACGGGGTCTGCCCAGAGCCTAATCGGGCTGGTCTGGGGCAGGGCGGTTAGGGCTGTCTGGACCGACGCTAGCGCCATCCAGGGTCAGGATCGAGGGCCGCTCCGAGGGCCGCTCCGAGGGCCACCGCAGATCCCACAGCCCCCAGGTGGCCGCCGCCAACAGCAGGACGATCGCCAAGGGACGTAGCGGCAGCGGGGCTGCCGGCCTAGACCAGGCCAACTGAGGGCTGCCTTCCCCGGCCATAAATCGCTGAAGTTGATCGCTGAGGGCCGAGCCCGAGAGCGGGGTGCGGATTTCGGGCAGAGCCATCTGTTGCCCCGCCCCCAGCAGAATGAGGTGATGGCAAAACCGCACCCCACCCCGGGGCGTCTTGTCACATAGGTCTGAGGTAATCGCCACATCCTGAAGCTGAAAGGGATGACTCGCCTGGGGCAACCAGGCCCAGGGGCACGGTAGGGTAGCCAGGCAGGTCACCTGTCTGGGGGCAATGCGATCGCACCGTACCCCAACCGGATCAGGCATTTGCCACCCCCACAGCGCCAGCAAGAGGCCACACAGCACTATGACTAAGGGCACCTGCCGCAGTCTGACCTCCCATCGCTCCATCGCAATTTCCCCCGGTGTAAGGCTGGATTAGCTGATCCCTATCATCCTGCCATAGGGGACCTGACTACGATGGGCAAAGACCGGTGCAAAGCGCGATCGCCCCTTGCACCGCTAGCGAGAATAGGGCATGCTCAGCCATGGGTGGTTACCCTATGGCTACTCCCCTTCGCCGTTTCATTCTCACTGCACTATGGGCCAACACATCGTTCTTACTGGCGTTAGTCGAGGCCTCGGCCGAGCCATGGTCGATGCCTTCATCGCCGCAGGGCATACCGTATCGGGCTGTGCCCGCAGCCCTGAGGCGATCGCAGCCCTGACCTCCCAGCATGGTGCTCCCCATCGGTTCACCGCCTTAGATATTCGCGACGATGCCGCCGTCAAGGCCTGGGCAGAGGCGGTCATCGCTGCCAATGGTCTACCCGACCTGGTGATCAACAACGCGGGCTTGGTCAACCACCCCGCTCCCCTCTGGGTCGTACCCGTGGAGGAGTTAGATGCCGTCATTGCCGTTAACCTCAACGGTACCTTCAACGTCCTACGCCACTTTGCCCCGCCCATGGTGGCACAGCGATCGGGCATTTTTGTGAACTTTAGCTCGGGCTGGGGACGTTCCACCTCGCCAGAGTTCGCCCCCTACTGTGCCACTAAGTGGGCCGTAGAAGGACTCACCCAGGCCTTTGCCCAGGAGCTACCCGCTGGCATGGCGGCGGTGGCCCTCAACCCTGGCATCATTCACACTGAGATGCTCGAAACCTGCTACGGCGACGATGCTGCTGCCTACACCCCCATTGCCACTTGGGTCAAGGCAGCGGCGCCCTATATTCTCAGCCTTCAGCCGTCGGATAATGGGCAGGCATTGACGGTGCCGGCATAGGGAATGACCAACCGCAGGTATTTTGCCTGTTGGCACTCACCCAGAAATTTAAGACCGTGCTGATAGCATCGTCTGGGCTCAGGGGGCCTGTTGAACTTGTTGTTCTGAAGATAAAGCTTTCGCAGCAGGATCAGAGACGAGATCGCTTCTAGCACTTCCTTCAATTGATGACGAAACCCACGGCGAAACCCGCTGTGACAACAAACCCTAGCAACCACCAGAGGAGGCTGCACACTACTAACCCTGGGTTGACCTGAGCACAGCCGCTATCATCAGCTGTGCGGTACGCACATGACTACCTTTTCAAGGCTGCCTTAAAATTCATCTTGACTTTCAAGACAATCGCTACGGCTTCCTAAAGATAGCCACATTAGCGACCCCTAAAACAAGTTTAGAGGGTGGATACTCTACCCTCTAAACGGCATAAAATCCATTGCTGTGCCCGTTCAACCTACCACTTCAGCAGGTTGAACTGCTCCATATCCACGGTATCGCGGTTGCGGTAGATCGACAGTACAATGGCCAACCCGACCGCTGCCTCCGCCGCAGCAATGCTGATGACAAAGACGGCAAACACCTGACCGTTAATGCCCACCGGATCCAGATAGTTGGAGAACGCCAGTAGATTTAGGTTGACCGCATTGAGCATAAGCTCAATGGACATCAGCACCCGAATTACGTTGCGGCTGGTGACCAGGCCATAGACACCGATGCAGAAGAGGGCGGCGGCGGTCAGCAAGAAGTACTCAAGTTGCATGGCTTAAGAAGATCCGTTCCAGTCTTGAAGGGTGGGCAAAATCTAAACAGGTCGGGCGTGCCAAAAGGTAGAGGCGTACCCAGAACTAGGTCAGACTAGTCGTCGGCCTCGACCCCAGTCACCGCCGACACCAGTTCTCTGGGGCGCTCTGGGAGCTGCAGCGCTTCAGAGGGAGGTTCCCCAAGGACGACATCAGGAATGAATTCACGCCGGGCCAGGACGATCGCCCCAATTAGAGCAATTAGCAGGAGCACCGAGGCTAGCTCAAAGGGCAGCAGGTAATCGGTGAAGAAGTGAATGCCAATGGCAACGGTAGACATCTCCCCCGTCGGCACCTCGGTCGATTTTGCCCAGGGGGTATTTAGGGTTGATACC
Source organism: Nodosilinea sp. (assembly GCA_041739575.1). GTDB lineage: Bacteria > Cyanobacteriota > Cyanobacteriia > Phormidesmidales > Phormidesmidaceae > Nodosilinea. The sequence goes on from JBGSNT010000307.1 coordinate 31,539, forward strand.
GTCAGCAGGGCAAACAGCCCAAAGCAAACGCCACCCGTAGCAACCTTACTCACCCAGGCCTGCTTGATCGGGGCGAAGGGCTGCTCTTTATTGACAAGCATGATCCCGAACAAAATCAGTACGCTAACGGCACCGACGTAGACCAGCACCTGGGCAGCTGCCACAAACCCAGCGTTGAGCAAAATATACAAACCGGACAGGCTAGTAAACACGCCCCCCAGCAAAAATGCCGAGTAGACAATGTTGTCGAGCAAGACAACCCCCAGGGCACCGCCCAGGGTCATCGCGGTCAGTATGCCAAAGGCAACGAGTTGTACCCCTTCCGCTAGCGTCACAGTCCTGAACTCCTGATAAAAAACGAGCTATCGCAGCAGTGGCTTTAACTTAGGCGAATGTACCACGGAACTCCGGCCACAACCCGAATCCGCGCCCCGCCCCTAGGACCCAGGCTTGGCCTCTCCCTTCTCGCCAGCCTGGGCTGCCTCCAAAATTTCCTGGGGCGTTTGGCCCGCCCGACGAGAGTTAACCGGCAAATCGTGGGGGTCCATGACGCCCTTGGGCAGGTAGGCTAGCTCCCGCAACGGGGTGACCATCGGATCCTGAGTCACCTTGTAGGGCAAACGGCCCAGGGCCACATTGTCGTAGTTCAACTCGTGGCGATCGTAGGCCGCCAGTTCGTATTCCTCGGTCATGGATAGGCAGTTGGTGGGGCAGTACTCCACGCAGTTACCGCAAAAAATGCAGACCCCAAAGTCGATGCTGTAGTGCTTGAGGTCTTTCTTTTTAGTGGCTTTATCAAATTCCCAATCGACCACGGGCAGGTTGATGGGGCAAACTCGCACGCACACCTCGCAGGCAATACACTTATCAAACTCAAAGTGAATGCGACCCCGATACCGCTCGGAGGGAATCAGCTTTTCGTAGGGGTACTGCACCGTCACCGGCCGACGACTCATGTGGTCGAAGGTGACAGAGAGACCCTGACCAATATACTTGGCCGCCTGCAAGCTTTCCTTGGCGTAGTCGCTGACCTGTTTTAGAAAACCTAGCATGGGGGGTCTACCTCCAGAGTTTTACGGGTTGTCGAGGGGTATTAGGGGGGAGTCGGATAGCCTCAGGTCGTTTGCCTAGGGCGATCCCACCTATAGGGTAAGACAGGCAACCTGGGTTAGCCACCGAAAGCCATCGGGAAGGTCAGCTTGAGCGCCGCCGTGAGCAGCAGGTTGACAAGGGCCACCGGCAGCAAAAACTTCCAGCCGAAGTCGAGCAGTTGATCGATGCGAATGCGGGGCATGGTCCACCGCAGCAGCACAGCAATAAAGACCAGGGCATAGGCCTTAAACAGCGTCATCATGATGCCTACGGATGCGGTGATGACCTGAAGCCAGGGGGTCGTTTCGCTTACCCCGATCAGACTGGCCAGCCAGCTGACGGAGATGGGAAACTCCCAACCCCCTAGGTAGAGGATGGAAACGATCAGCGCCGATAGCACCAGGTTAACGTAGGACCCCACGTAGAACAGGCCAAACTTCATGCCGGTGTATTCGGTTTGGTAGCCCGCCACCAGTTCCTCCTCCGCCTCGGGCAGGTCAAAGGGCAGACGCTCACACTCCGCCAGGGCGGCAATCCAGAAGATCAAGAAGCCAGCGGGCTGCCGCCAGATATTCCAGCCCAGGATGCCGTAGCCCGACTGCTGGTTGACAATATCGATGGTGCTGAGGCTGTTGGACATCAGCACCACCGCCAGCACCGCCAGGGCCATGGGAATTTCGTAGCTGATCGACTGCGCCGCTGCCCGCAGACCACCCAGCAGGGAATACTTGTTGTTGGACGAGTAGCCCGACATCAGCAGCCCAATGGGAGCAATGCTGGAGAGGGCAATCCAGAGAAAAATGCCGACCCCGATGTCGGTGATCACCAGGTTTTGGCCGAAGGGCACAATTAGATAGGACAAAAAGACTGGAATTACCACGATCGCAGGCCCCAGGGTAAACAGAATGGGGTCGGCCTTGGCGGGGGTAATGTCTTCTTTAAAGATCAGCTTGATGCCGTCGGCGGCGGCCTGCAAAGTACCCAGGGGACCGGCAAACTCGGGGCCAATGCGCTGCTGGGCGGCGGCAGAGATCTTACGCTCTAGCCACACCGTGACAAAAATGCTGACCGTAGCCCCCACCAAAATGACCACCATGGGCAGCGGCAGCCACAGAGCCTTAGCAGCCCCAGCGGGGAGCCCCAGCTCAACTAGGGCATCAACGAAGCTACCCTGTAGGTCAATTCCTTGATTCATGGGCCAGTCCTTAGCAACGGTACGATTGACTCTAGCGAGAAAAAATCGATTGATAAGATTCTACCGTTATCTTCCCCGATCCATCGGCGCTGTAGAGCGCGATTCATAGGAATTCCTGGGCAGTTCCATTAGCGTAGATCAAGGGATCAAGGAGGTCAGAGAGGAGGAGGGAATAGATGGGGGTCTTCCCGAGCCCGATGGAGCCTTTCCACTGCGGGCCCATCCCGACGGCACCCCAGTTACCATGCCTGACCACCTCCCCTTGCCCATCCTGGGTATCGGCGAGGGAAATATCCCAAATAAAAGCCCCCTAGCGCAAGCGCTAGAGGGGCAGGAGTTCCTGAAAATCGTCACTGAATCAATAATCTTCGCTTAGAGAGAGTGTGCCCAGGGGGGTCTGACCCATCAGGAGGGTAACGAAACCGCAAACCCCTGTTTGTCCCAGATTTGGGGGCGGTGGGCCAGGTCAATGTAGGTCTGGCTATGGGGGCCCGTATAGATCTGGGTAGGGCGGAAAATACGGTTCTCACCGAGCTGCTCTTTCCAGTGGGCCAGCCAGCCAGCCACCCGGGCGATCGCAAAGATTGGCGTAAACAGGTCAGTGGGAATGCCCAACTTGCGATAAACCAGCCCCGAGTAAAAATCGACGTTGGGGTAAATTCCCTTGGTCCCCAGCTTCTCAGACACCGCCTGCTCCATTTCTAGGGCAATGGCGTAGTACTCGTCTTGGCCAAACTTTTCAAACAGCTGCTCCGCCAGCCCCTGCAAAATAGTGGCGCGAGGGTCTTTGACTTTATAGACTCGATGGCCAAAGCCCATAATCTTCGATTTTTCGGTGATACAGCGCTCCACGTAGGGCCGCACGTTTTCTACTGACCCAATCTGCTCCAGCATCTCGATCACCTCCTCGTTGGCGCCGCCGTGGAGCGGCCCCGCCAGGGTGCCCACCGCCGAAGCCACCACCGCGTAGGGATCGGTCAGCGTTGAAGCCGTCACCATCGCCGAAAAGGTCGAGGCATTGATGGTGTGTTCCGCGTGCAGGGTCAGACAGATGTCGAAAATACGGGCCGCCAGGGGGTCAGGCTCACGCTCATTGAGCATGTAGAGAAAGTTGGCGGCGTAGTTGAGGTCGTCGCGCGGTTGCACCGGGTCATTGCCCTTGCGCATGAGCTGAAATGCCGCCACCATGGTGGGAATCTTGGCCAGCAGCCGCACCACCGCCTTCTGGATATAAATGGGATCGTCCAGGGCGCGCCGGGAGTAGAACAGGCCGAGGGCCGCCGCACAGGCCTGGAGGGCATCCATGGGGTGGCCACTCTCGGGGAAGCACTTCATCATGTCGCGGATGCGGTACTTCAGGCGACGATGGTAGCGAATTTCGTACTCGAACGCCTCTAGCTCCATCTTGGAGGGTAGCCCCCCCCAGATCAGCAGATAGGCCGTCTCGAGAAACGTGCCGCGCTGGGCCAGTTCTTCAATAGGGATGCCGCGATACTCCAAAACGCCTGCCTGGCCATCCACAAAGCTAATGCTCGACTGGGTGGCTGGTACACCTTCTAAACCAGGTCTGTACTCACATACGGTCATAGACTTATAGCTCCCGTTCGCTGACCTATGATTCCAAGGGGGATGAACGCCCCGCCGTCATCAACGCTACCAAATCATCTGATCAAGCTTAGCCTTGCTGTCAACTCAGGAGCGGAGACAATATCCCAGGGCTTGGGCAGTCCCGCAGAAAGACAGAACTAGAAACACCCAATGCCCCGTTTTCTGTTACAATGCCCGACCTGGTCTGTGGCGACTTTGCTCACACCATTACCCAAGTGGTGCAGGCGATTGCCCCACCGCCCAAATCGAGATCAATGGGGCGGCCAAGATGGTGGACATTACCGCCAGCGTCACGGCAGTAATTCAGCAGGCGGGCTATGAAGCCGAGACCTAGGGGGCAGAGACCTCGATGACCTGGCCCGTGGCGGCAGAGGTCTGGGCGGCGATCGCAACCTGTAGCGTGTACAAACTAGCGGCAGCATTGCAGTAGAGCCCCTGCCCGGTGCGCAAGTGATCGATCACCTGGGCGGTATCGGCGGCAAACAATCCCCGGCGTGACCCCACGGCAATGGGCCGAGTTCCCGCCGCATCGGTGATTGCCCCCTGGTCCCCGTCAAAGCTAAGGGATCCCTGTAGTCCAGTCACCTCTAGCCGCCGGGTAGACTCCCAGAGCCCTTCCCCCTTGCCGTAGGTCACCTCGGCCAGGAGCCCCGAGGCGAAGGTGAGTTGAGCGGTGCAGAGGCAGGTCGTGTAGTGGGCCGTGCCAGCGGCATCGGCAGCCAGGCCACCGTAGTAGTTTTGGCAATAGACCCGAGCCACCGGCCCAAAGCAGTCAATCAGTCGGTGCAGGCGAGATAGGGCCCCCACCAGGGGAAAGCCAAACAGCTCGGGGTTGTAGGTCCAGGCCTGGGGAGCAGGGCGTTTGGGAGACAGGGTGCAGTAGCGGGCATAGATCGGCTGCCCGACGGCGGACAGATGGGCTTTGAGGGCCCGATGGGTGCCGCCTAAGAGCTCAATGTGTTCGACATGCAGAAGCCGTTGCCGAGCCTGGGCCAGCGCCAACAGCGATTGGGCGATCGGGGCCTCCAGGGCCAGGGGATATTCCACCACCACGTGGCGATCGGCGTTCAGGGTGGCCTCCACCACCGTGCCGTGGTCGCGGTTGATGTGGCAAACCATGACCAGATCGAGATTGGGATAATCTACTAGGGCCTGCCAGTGCTCAACGGCTACCACACCGTAGCGCTGGGCAAAGGCGTTAGTTTCGATCGCATCGTGACCAGCAACCGCGACCAGCTCGGCCTGGGCTATACCCTGCAGGGCCTCGGCCCGCAGTCGAGCCACAAAGCCTGTGCCCACCAGGCCCACCCGCACCCCATTCCCCTGAATCCTCGCCTCTGCCATCACCGCCGCCCTCCTGCAACCATCGCCATAGTACGGTTTCCAGCCAGGGGGATGGTGCTCAAGGAAGTTCTCTGAAATGCTGAAAGAAGTGTTCGCGGTGCCCTATGCCCTCCTTTGCGCCCCCCTGGTTCTTGCAGAATGGTCTGGCGATGACCCTCTACATCTCCCTGGTGGCCAATCAGACCTGGCCCCAAAGCATTGATCTGCTGCCCGTAGCCTACCAAGACCATATTTTCACAGGCCATGGTGACGTACCGATTTTTGGTCGCTGGGCGGTGCCGCCTCGCCCTAAGGGCACAATTATTGCCACCTATGGCATTACCGGCAGCCTTGAGGACCAGTGGCAACTGGAGATTTTGGGCCGCAAAGCCCATCAGCGGGGCTACGCCATGGTGGTGTTTGACTGGCGCGCCCACGGCAAAACCGGGGAACTGTCGCCTACCCTCACTTCGGATGGCCTCTACGAGGGGCACGACTACATTGCCCTGGCGGCCACCGCCAAGGCGCTGGGCTGTCCGCCTCCCTTTTGGCTGATGGGCTATTCTCTGAGCGGCCAGCTGGCGCTGTGGGGAGCAAAGGCGGCGATGGATCTACCGGGGAGCAGTGGTCTATTGCCGGGGGATATTGGGGGTGTGGTGGTGGTGTGCCCCAGCCTCGACTCCAACCGTTCGCTGAAATATTTAACCAAGGACCCCCTGGGGCGGCGGCTCGAACAGGCGATCGCCGGAGAACTCAAGCGGCTCGCCCACCGCCTGCAGCAGTTCCACCCCAGCCACTTTGACCCCGACGCCATCGCCCGCGCCAACAGCATCTGGGGCTTTGACCACGAGCTGGTGATTCCCCGCCTAGGGTTCGCATCAGTGGAGGATTACTACGATGCCAGCAGCCCGCTACCGTTTATGGCCGATCTCACCATCCCTACCCTGATTCTCTACGCCGCCGATGACCCGCTGTTTAGCCCAGAGATCATCCCTGACCTACAGCGCATTGACGCCGCCAACCCCCAGCTCGACCTGGTGCTGACCGACTACGGCGGCCATGTGGGCTACTACAGCGGCAGCGCCGGTCAACGCCTGGCCGGGGATAGCGATCCCTGGTGGGCGTGGAACCGAGCGCTGGACTGGGTGGATCGGGTGGGTGGTTAGTGGCTAGGGCGTTTGTGGGGGAGTGGAGGTTAGCATTCTTTCTACCTGCGTAGCCTGGGCTGATTCCTAATGGGTCATTCCTATGCAGTACCGTTGTGCGAAAACGGTAGGTGCCGCTTATTGCTTCATAGTTGTCATGTTAAATCGTTAGCACCCATTAAAAATCGAAGCAATTATGCAGCCCGAAGTCGCAACGTCGTGAGTCAAAACAATTCGTCCTTCTTCGGCTGCCCATGCCAAAACAGTTGGGTCATCTATTCCCGATAGATTTACATCTTGAACACGCACAATGTCAACGTTTGGGTTTTGGCGAAGAACACCTCGAACAATTTGGTTATTGAAATTTTCATCAGCCAGGAATTGAGCCATCTAGATTACCGGGCTTGATTGCGCCGAGCAAGCAAACGATCGCGTATTCCAACAGGGTTGAAGCGTTGTTCAGCCTCTTGCCGAATCAAATCTGCCTGCTGTTGACGTTCTTCAAGGTAGGTATGCACCTCATCTCGATGTCTAAGGTAGTAACCGATAACAAGGTAGATATCTGGCAGTTGTAGCGATGGATACTGCTCCCCTATCTCCTCTGGCGTACATCCCTCAAGAAAAGCAGTCACGACAGTATCTAGAGTGACTCGAGTTTTAGCAACCCGTACAACACCCTTAGAATCGGTCTCTATTGGGGCAGGTTCAAGGGCAATTGCTAGAGTCATAAATTTTATCGAGCGTCCTGCCTTCTATGGTAGCAAACACCCTAAGAAGCTGAAGCCTTTCTGATTCATGGAATTAGCCTGCTAGTTCTGTATATTCTCATTCTCTTTTCCCCAAGCAGAGCGTAAGACCCCACGCAGCCGTAGTTAGATAGTAGGTTGGGTCGAGTTTGCGAAACCCAACACTTAAAAAACCGCGCAACCATTCAGCCAGAATAATTCAGGAACTGATGAAGATATCATCCCTCAAGGCACAATGTTTTGGGAGTAAGGCCCTTTTGAGCTTGTTGGGTTTCCTTCGTCAACCCAACCTACAGGAGATCTGCGATCGCTCTGAGGTATCGCTAACAACGATCATATTGGTCTACCTACTTATTGCCCCAAAGTATATTTGGCTCCAATCGGAGACCTTCAAGGAGGAGTGCAACAGCTTTGCTAGAGCCAGCTAACGTTCCGCTTTACCCGCCGTAGATAACCTCTCAATCCAGGGGAATAACCTCCTGGCGACCTGGTGCAAGCGGGTTTTTATGCTGGCGGCAACTGGTCATGTAATTCTGTTTCAACATCAGCGACTTTTGCTAACACAGCCTCATATCTCGTTCGATCACCACGGCTTGCGCGTTCTTGCAAATACCCCTCAGTCGTTAGTGCTGAAATTTTTTCAGC
>JBGSNT010000323.1:0-30152 GCA_041739575.1 Nodosilinea sp.
CCAATTCTCGTCCAGTTTATCCTCGGGGAGAAATTGGGCGCAAGAATGTGCGATCGCCGCAGCAATTAGATAGCGGCCACCCCTGACAGCGTGACTAAATTGTATTTGAAGGCGATCGCTCAGCGGGGCGATCGCCTTCAATCAGGGTGTTGCCGTTGCCGCTATCGCTACCGTTTGAGAGAAATAGGACCATGATGAAAGCCTTCGTGTTGAGCCAGTATGGATCTGCCCAAAATCTGGCGCTCAGGACGATCACATTGCCGGTTCCCCGAGCGGGCGAGGTGCTGGTCAAAGTCTATGCGACAACGATCAATGACTGGGACTGGTGCCTGGTCAAGGGGTCGCCCGCCTACATGCGCCTGTTCTATGGTCTGTGGCGACCTCGCACGGCCATTTTGGGGGCAGAAATCGCCGGACGGGTCGAGGCCACAGGTAAACAGGCAGCGCAGTTTCAGCCCGGAGATGCCGTCTATGGCGACATCTCTGACTGTGGGTTTGGCGGGTTTGCAGAGTATGTCTGCGTTCCTGAAACGGCCCTGATGCGAAAGCCGGAGCGGATGAGCTTTGCCGAGGCCGCCGCCCTGCCCCACGCGGCGGCCCTGGCCCTGCAGGGCTTGCGCGACCAGGGGCGGCTGCGGCCCCAGCACAAGGTGTTGATCAACGGTGCGGGCGGGGGTGTGGGCACCCTGGCGGTGCAAATCGCTCGGGCCGCAGGCGTGACGGATATCACCGGGGTCGATGACGGCAGCAAGGTTGACCTGATGCGATCGGTGGGCTTTACCCAGACGATCGACTACAGGCAGACCGACTTTACGGCAGGCCCCCAGCGCTACGACCTGATCCTAGATACCAAAACCAACCGTTTTCCTCTCCGCTATCTGCGGGTGCTCAATCCGGGGGGAACCTACGTGACGGTGGGCGGGTTGACCCCCAATCTGCTGCAAACGCTGCTGCTGGGGCCCTTCGTCCGAAGGTTGACCCAAAAGGATATTCGACTGGTGGTGCTCAAGCCCAACAAAGACCTGGCGGAGGTGAATCGCCTGTTCGAAGCCGGACAGCTTATTCCGCAAATTGACGGCCCTTACTCGTTCAGCCAGATTCCTGCCCTGGTTCAGTACTTTGGTGGGGGCGGGCATCAGGGCAAAATCGTCGTCAAGTGGGCTGTCTGATGCCAGCGCGTAGACGCTTTTCAACACAGTAGTTTCAAAATCTGCAACCTGCCGATGAACTAATTGCAACCCCCTTACCGTAATTGCTAAGCAGGCGACGCTGCTTTCGTATTTATTCGGGTGTATGCCAGTTGAACCTTCAACCTAAATCCCTCTCCCTGAGGGCTACCGCTTATGCATAAGTGTCTCGTATCCTTCCTGCCCGATATAGATCCCCCCCAACCCCCCTTAAAAGGGGGGCACCGAAACCCGTTTTGAAGAAGACTGCCCCCCTTGAAAAAAGGGGGCTTGATTGAGGAACTGAGAAAGGGCACATCTGGGGGGATCATGACGGGGATTTCGCCAAGAACAGAAATGTGTATAAGCGGTTTATCTATTCATCTTTAGCTACTCATTTAAACCTGATAAGAGAGTTGTTATATGCGCTCAAGACAGCGGGCTTTAAGCGCCGGGTGTGCCGGTTTGGTTTGGCTAATGCCAGCTACCACAGTGTTACCAGATTGGCAGAGCAGTGCGATCGCCCTGGCCCAGTCCGACCCGTTCGCGGAGGCCAGCCGCCTCTACCAGGAGGGCGATCGCCTCTACCAGGAAGGCAGTGAGTCATCCCTGCGGCAGGCCATTGAGCTGTGGTTGCAGGCGGTACCGCTGTGGCAGCAGGCCGGCGCTCAGCGAGAACTGGCGCTTACCTTCAACAATCTTGGCCTGGTCTACGATGCCTTGGGCGATCGCAACACAGCCCTCGACTACTACCAGCAGGCTCTGCCGCTGATTCAAGCCGTGGGCGATCAGCAGGGTGAAGCGGCAATTCTCACCAATATTGGCGCTGTCTACCAGGCTCTGGGCGATCGCGATGCGGCCCACGGCTACTACCAGCAGGCTCTGCCCCTGAGTCGAGCCGTGGGGGATAGGCAGGGGGAAGCCTCAATTTTGACGAATATGGGGAATGTGTATGACGCTTTGGGCGATCGCGACACCGCGCTGAATTACTACCAGCAGGCTCTGCCCCTGAGTCGAGCCGTCGGTGACCAGGTGGGCGAAGCTTCCACCTTGACCAACATTGGCAACATCTACAGCGCCCTGGGTGAGCCCGAAACGGCCCTCGACTACTATCAGCAGGCCCTGCCCTTGAGACAGGCTATGGGTGATAAGCGGGGTGAAGCCGTCACCCTCAGCAATATCGGCCTGGTCTACGACACCCTGGGCGATCGCGAAACCGCCTTAGCCTACTACCAGCAGGCCCTGCCCCTGAGACGAGCCGTCGGCGACAGGCAGGGTGAAGCCGCCACCCTCAGCAATATCGGTCTGGTCTACGATGCCCTGGGCGAGCGCGAAACCGCGTTGGATTACTACCAACAGGCCCTGCGGTTAAGTCGGGCGATCGGCGACCGGCAGGGTGAAGCCGTTATCCTCATCAACCTGGGCTCGCTTTACAATGCCCTGGGCGAGCGCGACACCGCCCTGGACTACTACCAGCAAGCCTTGGCACTCAATCGGGCCGTGGGTGACAGGCAAGCTGAAGCCACGACTCTCAACAACATGGGTTCGCTCTATGATGCCCTGGGCGAGCGCGAGACCGCCTTAGAGCACTACCAGCAGGCCGTGGCGCTCAATCGGGCTGTGGGCAGCAGACGCGGTGAAGCGGCTACCCTGAACAATATTGGTGCCGTTTACAGTGACCTCGGCGAGCACGAAACTGCCCTCGATTACTACCAACAGGCCTTGTCTCTGAGGCGGGCCGTGGGCGATCGCGAAGGTGAAGCGGCCACCCTCAACAATATTGGCGGGGTTTACGATGCCATCGGCGACTATGCAACGGCCTTAGACCACTACCAGCAAGCCCTGCCGCTGAGGCGGGCCGTGGGCGACAGGCAGGGCGAGGCCACGACCCTCAACAATATCGGGAACGCCTACAGTGTTCTGGGCGATCGCGCCACCGCCTTAAACTTCTATCAACAAGCCCTGCCGCTGAGACGGGCCGTGGGCGACAGGCAGGGTGAGGCCACGACCCTCAATAACGTTGGGACAATCTATCAGGCCCTCGGCGATCGCGACACCGCTGCCGACTACTATCAACAAGCCCTGCCGCTGAGACAGGCCGTGGGCGATCGCCAGGGTGAGGCCACGACCCTGTATAACCTGGCATCGCTATATCAAGAGCAGAACCAGCTAGAAGCTGCCCTCATAGCTATCAACAATGCGATCGCCCTGATCGAAGACCTGCGTCTGGCCATCAGCCCAGGGGAATTACGCTCTAGCTACTTCGCCACCGTCCAAGACTACTACCAGCTCAAAACCGAGTTGCTGATGCAGCTGGGTCAGCCCGAAGCTGCCTTTGAAACCAGTGAAGCCTCGCGGGCCAGGCTGCTGATTGAGCTGCTCAGCGAAGCGAATGTGGATATTCGCCAGGGAGTGAACCCCGAGCTGCTGGCCCAGGAGCAGGCTCTCAAAACCGAGCTGCAAACCATCGAAAGCCGTCGCATCGCTCTCCGCAGCGGTGACTACACCCAGACCGAAGCAGCCGCGATCGACCGAGAAAGCGAAACCGTTCTGCAACAGCTCGAAAACACCCTGACCGAGATTCGCCGGGTCAGCCCCGCCTACGCCGACACCGTGCAGCCCCGACCGCTGACCCTGGCCCAGGTTCAGCAGCAGATGCTCGATGAGGATACGGTGCTGGTGCAGTACGCCCTGGGCGAAGACCAGAGCTACCTGTATCTGGTGGGCAAAGACCAGTTCCAGAGCGTGGTGCTCCCTGGGGAAGCAGACATCTCCGCCGCCGCCCAGGCCTTCCGTAATGCGGTGGCTAAGCCCGGTGCCGTCTCTTTCATCAAGCGTCCGGCCCAGGCCCTAACGGCCCTAATTCTGCCCGAGTTACCCGCCTGGGCTGAGGGCAAACGCCTGCTGATTGCCGGAGACGGCGTGCTTGCAGATGTTCCCTTTGCGGCCCTGGCCGTACCTGGCAGCGAAGAGTACATGCCCCTGCTGGTGGAGCATGAAATTCTCTCCCAGCCGTCTATCTCTGCGGTGGCCGTCCTCCGGCAGCAGCTGGCCCATCGGGGGGAACTGCCCCTGTCGGTGGCGGTGCTGGCCGACCCGGTCTATGGGGCCAGCGACCAGCGCCTGGGCCAGAAGGCAAATGCAGAGCTACCCCAGGATGCCGAGCGCAACCTGCGGGATATGGATCTGCAGGCGATCGCCCCCTTGCCCTTTACCCGCACCGAGGCAGATAACATTCTGGCCCTGGCGCAACAGCGTAGTATCCCAGCTCTGGCGGCCTTCGACTTTGAGGCCAACTACGACTGGGTGACTAATCCCCAGCTTAGTCAGTACAGCGTGCTGCACCTGGCTACCCACGGTTTCATCAACCCGGTGAATCCGCAGCTCTCGGGCATCGTGCTGTCGCTGGTGGATGAGCAGGGGCAGCTGCGCGACGACGGCTTTTTGCGGCTGCACGACATCTTTAATCTGCGGCTGGCGGCGGAATTGGTGGTGCTGAGCGCCTGCCAGACCGGGCGCGGCGAGAACGTCAGCGGCGAGGGCATCATCGGCCTGTCGCGGGGATTTATGTACGCCGGTGCGGAACGGGTCGCTGTGTCGTTGTGGAATGTCAATGACGAAGCCACGGCGGCGCTGATGAGCGGGCTGTATAGCTATCTGCTAAAGGATGGGTTGACGCCAGCGGCAGCGCTGAGGGCGGCCCAGATCGACCAGTGGCAGGCGGGCCAAAGCCCTTACTACTGGGCGGCTTTTACCCTTCAGGGTGAGTGGCGCTAGCGGCTGGTATCCATTTCTGATACCGGCCCCTAACGCCAAAACTCAAAAGACACAATACAAACGCATCTACCCATCTAGTCCTTATCAATCATTCAAACAGGTAGTTAACCATGCTGAAAAAATCGATTCGTAACCCCTTTGGAATTTTGCTGCTGGTGACGCTGGTGGTCGTTTTAGGGCTGCACCGGCCTGCTCCCGCCCAGGTCGCTGATCAGACGGTACCCGGCGCAAACGTGGCGATCGCGCTCCCCTTCAACGCTGACACCGACAGCACCACCCTACTGCCCACCGACCTCTCCCAAAGCGACGCCCCCTACGACGACAGCCGCGTGGTGATTGGCGCAGACGACCGTCAGCCCGTGCTCACCCGCGAGTTTCCCTGGGTGGCCATGGGCCGCTTAGAGTGGCAAATCCAGGGCGAGGCCATTTCTACCTGTACCGCCACCCTGATTGGCCCTAGCGCTATTTTGACCAACTCCCACTGTTTGGTTTTGCCGCTACAAGACGGGTCTGGAGACCTGGTTGACACCTTCATCGAACCCGGCGATTACCGGGGGCTGATAGCCGACAATGCCGATCTGCGGCTCAAGCTGATCTTTAAGCCCAGCCTGATCGAAGGCATTGCCCTGGATGAATCTGAAATTGTCAGCTACGAAGCCGGCTGGTCGACTAACTACATGGCCGACAAAGACGATTGGGCGGTGCTGCGGCTTGCCGATGCCCTAGGCGACTACTACGGTTACATGGGCTGGCGCAATCTCGACTTTGACGACCCCGACGTACTAGACGCTAGCTCTGAGCGCATCAACCTGCTGGGCTACGCAGGCGACTTTCCCACCGACAACCTGCGGGAGTTTGGTCTGCCGAGCGAAACGGCGGGGGTAGACCAGGCGTGCAGCATTCTGGGTATCTGGCATACCGACGACGAACTCAACGATACCCTGATCCACGACTGCGACACCAATCCGGGGGCATCCGGCGGCCCGATCTTCGCGCTGTTCAACGATGACAACTACTACCTGGTGGGCCTCCACGCCCGCAGTACGCCGCTGAGTGACTGGGTGAGATTACCCAATGGTGTAGAAACCCACGTGGTCAATGGCGGGGTCAAGGTATCTCGCTGGGAGGCCGCTGCCTATAGGAGCCGTTGATGGCTCGGCAGCGGCTGACATAAAAAGTGTTAAGGGGCAAACGACCATAAAGCCGCTGGCTTGGCTTCGTCTATGCCCCTTAACCAAACTCATACCAAATCCTGCCTGAATACCCCCGGTTCGTAGGGGCATAGCATGCTATGCCCCTACGGAGTTCCCAATTATGAATCGGGGTTTCCCAAATCGGATTTCGTATCATTCCTCAATTCAACAACGCCCTTTTGATCCCTCTATGTTTCACCGCATTCTTAAGCACTATGAAATCTAATCTCCATTGCCGACGCGTCAGCACCCTGCTGCTGACCACAGCGCTAACGATTGCTGTCTATGGCTGTGGTGAACCCTCTGCCACGGCTGAGAGTTCACCCGACGGCCTGCCAGTGGCCACTGCTGCCACAGCAGCCCCCGCCGCCGTGGCCGCTGCTCAACCTACCGCCGAACCCGAATCGGGCGGTGGCCCCGCCCTAGGGCAAACTACCACTCGCCCCCGCATTACCGAGGGCTACTACGCCATGGGCGGCACCGATCAGGGGCTGGAGGTGAGCGGCAGTCAATACCGCTACTATGACGAAGGCGGTGAGCAGGACTGGCGACCCATTAGCCAGCTCACCGCTATCAACCCTGGACATGTCTTCGACGGGGAAAACTACTGGTGCCACAGCGACACCGCACCTGAGGGCGGCGGTGTCTGCACGGCCAGCGGCTGGCAGGCCTACAGCAGTATCGGCGCGATCGCATCTGATCAATTCTCGCTGGGGGGTGTTGAAGCAGGAGCTACGGAAGCCGAAGTGATAGGCCAGATCGGCCAGATCGGTCAGCCCGATCAGGTCAGCCCCTTTTCGACCCGGTTCACTTATCAGGGAATGTCGATGAGCTTCTTCGAAGGGGCGATTTCGAACATTCGCAGCGTCAGCCCCAGCTACTGCACGCCGTCGGGTCTATGCCCCGGCGCTACCGTCGCTGAGGCAGAGCGCCTCTACGGGGCGCCGCTAGTAGACCCCCGCTCCGATGCAGACTACTGGCAGTACACCAACTCAGAAGCTGCCTGTACGATGGAGCTAGAGGTGACGAATGAGACGGTGGGCGCGATCGCTATTCTCTGCCAAATATAACTGCCCCTTCTTCCACCAATCGCCAGCCGCTAAACCATGACAGAAGAACGAAGAGAATGACTCCTAGCAGCCTCAGGTTGGGCGAGGCTATGATGAAGCATCCCTTTGCGAAAGGAATTTGAGATGCAGTTGCCAGAACCCCAAACCAAGACATTCCCAAACTTGTTAGGTGCAATAGTTGATGATTTTGAGGAAGAACTAACAGCTGTTGAATAACTATGCCGAGTTCAAAGCTCGATTTGTAATTAGATTGGAAATGAGAAAATTTGTTCAGTCAGACTTTCCTGGAATTCAACCCTTCCCCATTAAACTAGCACTCTTCTAAAAGCCATGCCTCTTACTGAATTATTCCCTGTAGTCAGTCAGCTTTCGCATCAGGATAAGCTACGCCTTATTCATTTCCTCTTGCTCGCAGTTGCTAAGGAGGAAGGCTATGAACTGCAAGCATCTGAGACTCAGGCTCAAGAAAACTCATTATTGAAACAGTTAGAAGCGACTGAGGCGGTTGTATGGTCGCCCTGTGATGCGCATGGAGCCGCTCAAACCCTCTCAGAACTTCTAGTGGAAGCAAGGCAGAAGGGCAATGCTTAACGGTCAGCGATTTCCTTTCATTGAGCGCATCAACAGCGCAGGGCTGTCTAGCGTAATGCCTTATTTGCCAATAGCGCTAAGCTACCGCGATCGCTCTTTAGAGATGATGGCTTTGTTGGACACTGGTGCAAGCGTCAACGTACTGCCTTATGAAGTTGGCTTGCAATTAGGAGCAGTCTGGGAAGATCAAACAGTACCCATCCAGTTGAGCGGCAACCTGGCTCAGATGGAAGCGCGAGGGTTGGTGCTATCGGCAACGGTTGCTGATTTTGCCTCAGTTTTGCTCGCATTTGCTTGGACACAATCGAGAGAAGCACCGTTAATTTTAGGGCAAATGAACTTCTTTGCAGAATTTGATGTGTGTTTCTATCGTGCCGATCTTGCTTTCGAGTTGCACCCAAGAGCAAAATAGCGGTGTTATGGCGCGATCGCCATCCTCTGCCAAATCTAGGGCGATCGCGCCCTATATCCATTGGAGCTACTGTCTCGCTGCAACGGATTGATCGCTAGCTGAGGCGGAATGGCGGGATGATGTCACCTGACCTTCGAGCTGAAACCACAACTCGGCTCCAGAGATCACCGCCAGCTTCAGTAATAGCCCGCCCATACGTGGCAAAACTGTAGCCCATGTTGTACGCATTCTCGGCTGAGGAAAACCGAGGCATCTGATACTAAATCCTGTTTGGTTACCCCCGATTCCTCAAGGGCGAATGCCATTCGCCCCTACAAGTTGACCTTTCTAGGATCGGGGGTATGCGGTTCGGATTTGGCATGACAGGCAGACAGGCCTCTGACCAGCAGTATTCCTAAGCCGATTGATTGCATCCGGTGGACCATCATTCTGCGCTGCCCAAATCTGAACCTACTGGGGAGACCAAATCTGAACGGTGTATCCTTCAGTGACAAGCCAGCGGTTGTCGGGGCTAAAGTGCGCGTTGTGGACCCCTGCCAATACGGTCAGCCTCTCGCCGTCGCTGGTACGGCGAAGATCGAGGGCTGACTCTAACGAAGCCAGCATTAGCGGCACCGCAAAGGTTTGACCGTCGGGGCTAAGGGTAATCGGTTGTGAGAGGACAGTGGCGTACTCTGTGTCCGGCGTGGCGACGGAGAGGGTGCGATCGCGCTGATAGGTATTCAAATTCCAGTACACCACCGACTGCTGGTGGTCGCGCACCAGCAGTCTCTGACCATCCTGGGTAAAGGCCAGGGCCTTTACCGGGGCGGGAGTCCGCAGGGTAATCACCCGTGCGCCGTTGCCCGCATTCCACAGCTTGACGCTTTGGTCGGTGTCGAGGGTGGCGAAATAGCGACTGTCGGGGCTAAAGGCCATGCCACTGGCCAGGGATCGGGCATCGTAGACAATATCGGTTTGGGCCGTGATTTGAGTCGTGACTTTAATCAGCCGACCATCGGTGCCCCAAAGCTGAATCGTGCGGTCGGTGGACACAGCCAACTGTCTGCCGTCAGGGCTGAGCAGCAGCGATCGCACAGGGCTGGGGTTGACTTCTCCGGCGGATAGCCGCAGGGTCTGGTAGAGCTGGCCATTGGGCGACCAGATTTTGACCGTGCCATCTGCGCCGCCGGTATAGACATAGGTGCCATTGCGGCTATGGGCCATCGCACTCACCTCGCCCTGATGGGCAGACCACCGCTTAAGGAGCGTGCCTTGATCCGTGTCCCAGATCGCCAGTTCACCGTTGTCTAACCCGGCCCACAGGGTTTGACCGTTAGCGCTAAAGGCCAGCGTCTCGGCCCGCAGCCTGCCCGGTTGCAGCAGGGTCATGCGGCGGGTGCCCGTGGTCAGGTTCCACAGTGCCAAAGCCGCCTGATAATCGGCAACGTCTGTGGAACTGCTCACGGCCAGCAGTTGACTGTCGGGGCTAATCGCCACCGCCACAGGCCATATCCCCTCAGGCCATGACTGAGGGCCTGTCCCGTATAGCGCCGCCAGGTCAAGGCTGAAGCGCACCTGGGGCGATCGCCAGGAGAAGTCGGCGGGTGGATTCATGGCCCTCTGCACCGTCGAGAGCAGTTCAGGAATATAGCCATAGAACCGGCTATCGCGCAGGGCCATGGCATCAATCGTGCAGCTACCGCAGTGCTGATCGGGGGGCGGCACGGCTACAGACTGCACCACCGCGTCTGAGACCCCGGCCCAGGGCAAATGCCCTTCGGGGGCCTGCAAGGAGTAAATCAGCTCCGACTCGTTGCGCCAGTCGCTGCTGATAAAGTCTTCTTCCTGGCGGGGGGCAGAGATTTTCCAGCCGACGCGATCGCGAAAGGCATTCACCGCCGCATCGCGATCGTTGGGATGGGCTGCCTGGGCCGCCTGCCACAGCCGCAGCTGCACGCTGAGGCCAAAGCGCCCGTCGCTGGCCGTTAGCCACGCCTGGTCAATAGCGCGAATTAGCTCTGGGGTAACCACCGGAGCCTCAGCCGCCGGGTTCGGCACTGAGTAGGGGTCGAGCAGTCGCCGGGTCTCGCGATCTGCCGCCGCCCAGCTCTGAGCGCGGAGTAGCTGCTGTAGGACCGCCGTAGCGTCATCTGTGGATGCATCCGCCCTGTCCTCCGGCTCCACCGCCAAGTGCAGCGCTGTGCGGGTTTGCTGGTCTGGCCGGGTGAAATCGCCTCCCGGTGCCATGGCGTCAGGCAGAGTGGTTGCCGCTAAATCGGGTGAGGGTTGGGCCTCAATCCGTTGGTAATCGCCGATCGCCCTAGACTGTGCCCCCAGCGGCAACGGAGAGACCGCACCCATGGCCACCAGCAGACTGGCGGTAGCTTGAAGCGAAAAAAAGAAACGAGCCTGCGATCGGGGTGACAAACCCATAAAAACCTGACCAATGGCGCTTGGTTAAACGATAAACGTGACGTCAATCTGCAAACGGTACTAACAACGGGGATAGGGCGTATTCCGGTGGGCCAGTCCACTTTCTAACCCGCCTCACAGGTGCCCCCATCAGATCGCACATACTGTCCTCGACTCAGATAGTGCACCACCTGCACCTGCTGGGGCTGGCCGCTGGTAGGCCGCAGGCTGACGTACAGACCATTGACCGAAGCGGTAGCGCTGTACAGACGATGACCACTGTTGGGCTGGCCCCGAAACGGATCGGCAAAGGGCAGCTGGGAATAGTCGACATCGGGGGCAATTTTCTCGTAGTCGCTCAGAGATGCGGCGCTGATCAGAGTTTGAACGCGACCAGTGGCATCGCGCCGCTGCACAGTCAGAGTAAGGCCGGTGCCGCTCGGATTTTGGGGCACCGCCCCGTTGGTCACCGCTGGCACGGTGCCGATGAGTCGATAGGTAAGGTTTTCCCCCTGGCTGAGGGGCGTAGTGGCCTGACAGATAATGCGATCAGCCCAGGCCGTTACAGGCAGAGCCGTTGCCAGAGCAAGCGATAGGGCCAGGCTGAGCCGTTTAATCACGCCTGTAGCGGTAGTCAACACAAACCATTCCCCCAGAATGACAATAAAGGGTGGTGCCGAGCCAGCCAATCGTTCCTCGCGCGGATGCCGCCGCAAACTGGTGATAGGTGCCCCACTGAGCGGCGTGACGAAGTCTAGCCCTTACAGACGCCAATCAGTAGTCAAACACGACCAAACCACCGACCCTCGGTTCGTTACCCAATTTGATACCAGCGGAGTACCCATAGTTCAGGCCATGGCCTTGGGAACGGTCAGATCCGAGCCTCCAACGAGATGACGAAACAAGGCCCCTTTGTCTCGCCCAGTGGGGTGCGCTCGATGACCGTTCTTTGGGACAGCGCTAGAGCGTTCCCCGTTTTCTTTCACCCGAAAACGGAGGCAACCGCATGACTTATTAACCCTCGGGGCAGCGTAATCTACCCGCCTCGTTTGCCCTGCCCACCTATCGGCCCGACCCACTCACCCGCATTTTGCTGGGCGATTACGCCGCCGTAATCGAAGCGATCAACCGCATGGAAGTGCTCCGCTACTGCGTTGGCAGAGCCTACCCGGAGGGTAATCGAGTCGCGTGGATCGGGCCCATCCCCACCGGGCGCAGCGGCGAATTCATCAGCGTCATGACCCGCCGCCTAGTAACCCCAGAGGAATAAAGGCATTGCCATAGGGGACAATGGCTTGGTAGGGGCATTGCATGCAATGCCCCTACAATTTTGGATAACGCCCACGGTTAAACCATGGTTGCCTCTCCCCATTCCCCCCTTTCCCCCGACGAGTACCTGCAGCTCGAAGCCGACAGCCCGATCAAGCACGAGTACCTTGATGGCGAAGTCTACTCCATGGCCGGGGCCAGCGACTCCCATGTCACCATTGCTGGCAACCTTTTTGCCTTACTACGCAGCCACGTTCGCGGCAGCGGCTGTCGCGTCTACATCGCCGATATGAAAGTCCGCATCGAGGCCTGCGATCGCTTCTACTATCCCGACGTGATGATCACCTGCGACCCGCGCGACCAGGCCACTGCTACCTACAAGCGCTTTCCCAAACTGGTGGTCGAGGTGCTGTCAGACTCCACCGAAGCCTTTGACCGGGGCGACAAGTTTGCCGACTACCAAGCCCTCGACACGCTAGACGAGTATGTGCTGATCAACACCCGCCACCAGCGGATTGAGTGCTTCCGCCGCAATGACGCCGGGCTGTGGGTCTTGCAGTATTACACCCCCGAGCAGGGCACCTTTGCCCTCAGCAGCCTCGACTTCGCCGGTACCCTGGCGGCCCTCTACGAAGATGTTGAACTAGAGCCAACGACGCTAGCGTCACCCCATCCTTGACCTCGACGACCGCTCCTGCAACCATCCGGCGATCAGCACTCGATCACATTCACCGCCAGCCCACCCCGCGAGGTCTCTTTGTACTTCTCGTGCATGTCGCGCCCGGTTTCACTCATAGTTTTGATCACCTCGTCGAGCTGGACGAAGTGTTTGCCGTCGCCCTGGAGGGCAATGCGGGTGGCATTGATTGCCTTGATTGACCCCATGGCGTTGCGCTCGATGCAGGGCACCTGCACCAGGCCGCCCACCGGGTCGCAGGTGAGGCCGAGGTTGTGCTCCATGCCGATTTCGGCGGCGTTTTCCACCTGGGCGGGGGTGCCGCCGAGCACCTCAGTCAGGGCTCCCGCCGCCATCGAGCAGGCGACGCCCACTTCCCCCTGGCAGCCGACATCTGCCCCAGAGATCGAGGCGTTTTCTTTGTAGAGAATGGCGATCGCCCCCGCCACCAGCAAAAAATTCACCACGCCGTCATCGCTGGCCTGGTGGCAAAAGCGGGTGTAGTAGTGCAGCACGGCGGGAATAATGCCTGCCGCCCCGTTGGTGGGGGCCGTCACCACCCTGCCCCCGGCGGCGTTTTCTTCATTCACCGCCATGGCGTAGAGATTCACCCAGTCCATAATGCTGAGCGGGTCGGCCAGGGTACATTCCGATCGCTGCTCGAGGTGGCGATAGAGCGAGGCGGCGCGGCGCTTGACCTTGAGCCCGCCGGGGAGAATGCCGTCGGTGGAGCATCCCCGCACCACGCAGGCCTGCATCACCTGCCAGAGCTTGAGCAGCTCGGCGCGGATCTCGGACTCTGAACGCCAGGTGCATTCGTTAGCCAGCATGATCTGGCTGATCGACAGCCCCGATTCGTGGCACTGGGCCAGCAGCTGGGTAGCGGTGGTGAAGGGGTAGGGCAGGGGCGACTGGTGCAGCTCCAGGCGATCGCTCGCCGCGGCCTGCTCATTAACGACAAAGCCGCCGCCCACCGAGTAGTAGGTGCGATCGCGCAGCACTGCGCCCGTGTCGTCAAAGGCCGTAAATACCATGCCGTTGGGGTGAAACGGCAGCGGCTTCCAGTGAAATTTGAGGTCGGTCTTTTCGTTGAAGGCCAGCACCCGCTGCTGCAAGAGCCAGATCGACTGAGTGTCACGAATGCGTTCCAGATGCCCGTCAATCAGATCGGGGTCGATGGTGTCGGGTGATTCGCCTTCGAGCCCCAGCAAAACGGCGCGATCGCTGCCGTGGCCCCGGCCCGTAGCCCCAAGCGATCCGTACAGGTCAATCTGCATCCGCTGTACCTGCTCTAGCAGCCCGTCTGTCGCGAGACCCTGGGCGAACCGCAGCGCGGCTTTCATGGGGCCAACGGTGTGGGAACTGGAGGGGCCAATGCCGACCTTAAAGATGTCGAAAACGCTGGTAGACACAGGGGAGATGGGGAGATGGGGGAACCGGGGGCCGTCGCCCCAATAGTCAGGGGTTGGGACGGCGATCCGTTGCCCCAGGCGGCCCGCCTTCTGTCGCAATCCTAGCAGGCTGGTTTTGACCCCACAGATTTTGGCGAACTTTAGTCACGTCGCCAGGCTGGTGGGCTGGGTTGCATTAAATAGCCCCCAGTGCACGAGGCACCGGGGGCGGTTTAGATATATAGAGTTCGATATAAGAGGCTGGTCTAGAGCGGCTATTGCCACCCTTAGAATGTCTCAGACCTGCCGATACTGGCATAGGTCTATGGGTATGTTCATCGGAAGTTGGCCTAATTCCGGAAATCATCAAAGTTTGGGCGGATGGTGATGCCAGTCACATGCGATCGCCCTCTCAGTCCTAAAGAATTTTCAGTAGCCTGAGAAAGAGCCTGTGCTAAATGTAACGTTTGGTCAAGGCGGCAACGAGCACCCCTGACGCTGAAGCCATCCAGACGGACTCAAGACCATTGAGCGCATCAAGTGTTGGACGGGCTAACAGTCACATAGAGCTGACTCGCCTATCGTTGCGTGGAAGCATAGCGCGGTGGTACAAGGCATCACCGTCCTGCGCCGCCAAGGGATATGAAAATATGCGGAAAGTTTCTTGCGATCCAGCTAAAGCCGAATACTATACGGAAAGTTTCTTACGATCTTGCGGATTGAGGTAGATATGCTGAAACTTTCTGCCTATCTATCCTGATAGGGGCAATATGCGGAAACTTTCTCTCTAATAAGATTGTTAGGCATTTTCCTTGATAATAAGTTAATGATTCCTGGTCAAGATTGAGTTCATTGCTCTGAGCCTGAAAGAATTTATAGTGGAGAGTGCCGCTAATGAACACTTCACAGCCCCCGGTTACGGCCATTGACATCCTGTTGGAGCCGGACGCCACAATGCTTCGCTACGCTCAAGCCCACAACGCCCGATTGCTTGAGGCTTTCCCAAAGGGATTTGCCCTTGATGAGGCGCACTGTCCGCACATCACACTGATTCAGCGTTTCGTCCGCACGGAGGATCTTGACAAGGTCTATGCTGCTGCTGGAAAGATCTTCGCCGATGCCAACGCAACCGACATGAAGTTGGAAGCCTTCAAGTACTACTACGTACCGGGTTCCGGGGTGGGCTTGGCGGGCATCGTCGCTCGGTCTACGACTGATCTGCTCAAGCTACAACAGGAAATCACTACCGCTGTCGCCCCGTTCACGGTGGAGACCGGGACTATGACGGCGTTCACCGCCAACCACGATGACCCTGCGCTCGACACGGCCCTGATCGAATACGTTTCGACCTTTGTTCCAAAGCACACTGGCGAGCACTTCAGTCCACACGTTACCACCGGCGTTGCCCCTAAGGATTACCTCGACAAAATGCTCGCCGAACCGTTTGAGCCGTTCACCTTCTCGTCCGTGGGCGCAGCTGTTTACCAGATCGGTCCGTTTGGCACGGCTGCGAAGAAGCTCAAGGAATGGGATTTGAGATAACCATGCGGCGCATGGATCGCGCTTTTCTCTGGCGTTTCCCGGTCAAGCGCCAGCGAACGCGCAAGTCCAACGAACGCCTAACAATTCGCTTGGAGCGGACTGACATTAGATTTTAGTGCATTGCAAAGGTGTTTGCAGCCTCTCAATCGACCCGTTAGCTCTTCTATTTTTTGGAGTGGGACGTGGTTGGGCCGTTATCCAAAACTCACTCAATATTTGGAAATCACCATATTCATCAAGCGTTATTATTAAGGGATTGGCTCCTTGGCTCTGTAACGCTGTGTTAGTGCAGGCACCAAATCGTGAGTGAGACAGACTTAGCAGACTTTAATTTATGGGTTGCTCAAACAGCTCAGTTGTTGCGTGAGCGTCGCTGGCATGAGATTGACGTAACGCATCTAATTGAAGAGGTTGAAGATTTGGGTAAGAGCGAGCGGCGAGGGATTGCTAGCCAGCTAACTCGCCTTCTACTGCATCTGCTCAAGTGGCAATATCAACCTCAGCGTCGCTCAGATAGTTGGCTAGATTCCATTACTGATGCGCGTACCCAGATTGAGTTGGCCATTGAAGATAGCCCTAGTCTGAGAAGTTATCCCGCAGAAAAGCTTGAAGAGAGTTATCAACGCGCACGTCGCCAAGCAGCCAAGCAAACTCATATAGCAATCTCGGCATTTCCAGATGCCTGTCCATATTCTCCAGAGCTAGCATTGGCGGAAGATTGGTTGCCTGACTGATAGTTTACCCCAAGGCCGTCGAGAGTGCGAAGTTTCAGTTTTGGTAACCGACCGGGTAAACCATCTCAGACTGCATAGGTTAGGGGCATAGAGCTGAGAGAGGAGCCCGAACATGATCTGCAACCTGAGTCGTTGGTTACCCCTGGGTGTATTGGCCGTGAGCAGGGTTTTGCCGATCGCAATAGCCAGCGCCATGCCCCTGGCGCAAATTGGCCCCGGCCTAGAGGTCGGTGGCTCTGATGCTCCTGCAACATCCCCAGAGCCGGAGTTATCCCCCATGCCGCCCATCGTGCAGCGCCACCACTACAACCGCTATCGCCAGGTGATTGAGCGCACCCAGGCCATGGTCTCTGACCCGATCGCCCAACAGCTAGCTCAGTCGCTCGATCTCAACGTGCTCAACGTCACCTGGGAAGACACCGGGCGCTTCTATGGCTCATCAGTCGGCCCCAACATCAGCGATATGACCATTCAGGTGCAGCAGCAAGACCCCGACAGCGGCGACTATCAGCTCCACCTGATGCCGGTGATTCGCCATCCCAACTTTGAAGACCTCAGTGCCGACATTCCCCTCGACGATTTCTTTGTGCTGGTGGGCAACGAGGCCGGCGAAGACCTGCGGCGGGTGCCCCTCGATGAGGTGCTTGAGGATCTGAGGGGCTACCTACACGAGCCCGACTCCTGGCCGGGAAGGGTGCGATCGCTCCTAGCCCCCCGCCGCGATAGCCACGTCCTGGTCAGTGCCCAGGCCTGCTTTTTGCCCATTCCCCAGGAGGGGCTGGCCACCTTTAACCCGGTGCTGTTTAACTACCAGTCGCGCCCCGGCGACCCAGCGGTGCTGACGCTTTTGGCCACCCGCGAGGGCACCAGCGCCACCATCATCGACAACCAGCGCGACGGTTTTGAGGCCGGGCAAACCTGGGGCCAGCGGCTTTTCTTCAATAAAAATGGCGAACGGGCTAGCCTCACCGGCCAGCGGCTGAGCGACTTTCAAACCGCCCAGGCTGAGAACCCGGACAGTCCCCGTCCCGGTGAAGCCGTCGAGGAAAACAGCGAAGGCCTCAACCTGGTGCTGCTGATTCAGGTGCCGCTCAAGCAGCGCAACGTTCAACAAAACTGGTCGATGATGGATGAGGGAGTGGCCCTGGCCCCAGCGGCCCCGCAAGCCAGTCGCGCCCCCAGCGATGTGGAAGCGGCGGTGATCGGCCACGGTGCGGTGGAAGGCCCCTTTACCGAAATCGATGGCATGGCCATCGAGCGCGACCCCGACTACCCGATTCGGGTGACGGTGCAGTTTTACAAGGCCACCAGCAACGGCGTAGTCTCAGAGGCCGACATGGCCGAGATTCGCCAGCAGATCGATCGCGTCTACGCCGATGCCGACTACGTGGGCAGCCTGGTGGTCGATGGCCCCAGCGATCGCCCCACCGAGTACGACGGACCCAAGGATGAACCCGCCGACTGGTGGCAGCGGTTCTGGTGGTTCCAGCGCGGCGGCGAGGAGGGTTAACCCCCTAATACTCTGTGACAGATCTGATACGAAATTCGATTTGAGAAACCTCGATTCAAAACGGGAATCTCGTAGGGGCATTGCACTGCAATGCCCCTACAAACCTGGTGCATCCAAATAGAATTCGGGATGAGTCATTGCAGGGGCATTATCGCTCAATGGTGAATTCATCAAAACGAGCTGATCCGGTATAGGGTTCAGCCTCTACCTGGGTGACTCGGGCACTCGCGGGGCCCTGGCTAGCCCAATCCAGCAGGGCTTTGAGCTGGTCGCTGGTGCCCACGGCCACAATTTCAACGGTGCCATCGGGCTGGTTGCGCACAAATCCCTTCACCCCAAGTTGTTGAGCGATCTGGCAAGCGTAATAGCGAAAACCAACGCCCTGCACGACGCCATGCACCACCGCTCGAGTTTGTTCCATTGGCCTCCGGTTTTTAGGGTCAGGGTCATCTAATTATTCAATGGCACTGGAGTCTATGGCGATCGCATATCAACGCAAAGCGGGACATTGCTGTGATTAAGACGTCATCTGCAAGCGCAGCAGAATCAGCTGGGTGGCGCGATCGCCCTCAAAGTTATTGTCGCTCACCAGCAGCAAACTCTGACTGCCATCGGGTAGCCGTGGCCCCAGGGTCATACCCTCCAGGTTATCCACCGCCAGGGGAGTATCGGCAAAGTCAAGCACCAGCTGTTTGCGAATCGGCTGACTGCCCGATAGGTCTCCCCGCAGGCTGGCGATGGTTGAGGTGTCTGTAGCTCCCCCGGTGGCCAGCTGAAAGAGCTTGACCTGCAACCCTCGCAGCCCAAAGGCCCGCTCTAGGGCAAGGAAATGGCCGCCCGGGTCGATGGCCAGCAGTTCGGTCAGGCCGTTGACCACCGCCCCAGACGGTTCTAGGTCTAGGGGATAGCGGTGCTCGGCGATCAGCGTGGCCTGGTCGTCGCCGATCAGGTAGTGCAGGAAGCGGCTGTTGAGGGGTTGGCTGGGGTCCTCATTGTAGTCTTGCACCAGGGCCGACTCGGTGGCGGTGAATAGCCGAAAGGGTTCTGTCATGCCTGCACCAGCGGGGGAGCCCGTCACCGTTAGCGCCTCTAGGCTGAGGTTGTTTTGTACCCCCCGAGTAGGATTTTCGGGGTCATCGGGCAAATAGCGCTCTGGCAAAGGCAGGGTGTTGATCAGCTGGCCCGTCTGGCGGTTAAACTCACCGATAAACGGCGGGGCGTTTCGCTCCCCATCGCCCTCGCTGCTGATGAAAAGCGTGTCACGGGGAGATAGGGCCATGCCCTCAGGGTCAATGCTGCCCCGGGGATAGGGGTTCCCCTCGCTGTCGAGCAAAGGGGTGAAACCTTCGAGGGTGACGGTGTCAAACTTGGGCTGTCCATCGCCATGGCGGCCTAGGGTGAGGGCCAGGGTGTAGAAACGGGCGGGGCCATGGCCGCCGCGATCGTCGGAGAGGGCGTAGAGGCGATCGCGGGGACGATCGTAGGCCAGGGCCGACAGCCCTCCCACGGTGGTGCCCTCAAACTCCTGGGGCGGCAGATTGTAGACGTCTAACAGCTCAACGGTGAGGGGCAAAAACAGGCGATCTTCGGCCTTGAGCTGAGGGATGGCACAGCTGGTTAAGCTCAGCAGCAGGACGATGGCGATCGCCCCCCACAGTCCCCCCTGCCATTGTCTTTGCACCGTTGTTCCTGCCATTGTTCTCCCTGTCAGTCGGCCCCCTCTAGGATAGGTCAAGGTTGTGTTCACTAAACTACCGTTTGCCCCGTCCTGGAGGGGTAGGATTTAAACCCGGTAAATGCTGTGGTTGTAGGTAGTCGTCAACAAAATGCCCCTCACTCTCAAACAGGATGAATTGGTAAAGTCGCCGCTGTTTTTGGTCATGCCCTTTTTCTTCCTGGGCACCGCCATGGTGGTGATGAAGCTGATCATCCCCCATACCACACCGCTGTTTTTGGCGGCTTTTCGGCTCCTGCCCGCCGGGGCATTCATCCTCATCTTGGCGGCGGTGCTAAAGCTGCCCCAGCCCAAAACTCTGCTGGCCTGGCTGTGGATTGCCCTGTTTGCGGTGATCGACGGGGCTCTGTTTCAGGGATTTTTAACCCTGGGGCTAGTCAAGACCGGCGCGGGGTTGGGGGCCGTACTGATCGATGCCCAGCCCCTGGTGGTGGCCTTGCTGTCGCGGTTTTTGTTTAGTGAATTTATTGGGCTATGGGGCTGGCTGGGGTTACTGGTTGGCATTGCGGGTATTTGTCTCTGCGGCTTGCCCAGTGAGTGGCTGAATACCTTGTTTAATTCACCCATGGCGATGTTTGCCGAGGGGGGCAGTGCCCCGGCTAGCTTGACCGATATGCTGGGCAGCGGCGAATTTTTGATGCTGATGGCCGCCCTGTCGATGTCCATTGGCACCATCACCGTGCGCTACGTCAAACGGCACGCCGACCCCATTGTGGCCACCGGCTGGCACATGATTTTAGGCGGCATTCCGCTCATTTTGCTGTCGGCCTGGTGGGAAACAGACCAGATCTCCCAGCTGCAAGCGATGGACTGGCTGGGGCTCGGCTATGCCACCCTGTTTGGTACGGCGGTGACCTACGGCATATTTTTCTTTTTGGCGGCGGTGGGCAATATGACCAGCGTGAGCGCGCTGATCTTTTTGACACCGGTGTTTGCCCTGATGTTTAGCAGCCTGTTTCTGGATGAGCGACTGACCCAGTTTCAGTGGTTGGGGGTGGTCTTCACGCTGATTAGCGTTTACTTGGTTAACCAGCGCGAGCAGATTGCCGCCTGGGTGGCGGGCTTTGGTAAGGCAGCCGAGGCAGTGGAGGAAGCCCTTGAGGCGGCGGTAGAGGATGCGATCGCCCCAACCATCGCCCCGACCATCGCGGCCCCCGCAGTGATTGAAAAGGCCAGTCTGCCCGCCAACCCCACCAGCACCGCTGAGTAACTGAATAAAGGACTCGCTTAGGTCGTTTCCGAGAAAGAAGATCCCCCCATGTGGGGGCGCAGGGCCTGCGCCCTTGAGAAGAATCAAAATTCTCGGGTATTTCCGTTTTCAGAATTGTCCTTAAATTTGCTGGGGGGCAGCCCAGCCATGTCTACCCACCCCTGGCACCGGTCCTAGACGACCGGTTCAACCGCCGCCACTAACGCCGATCGCGCTGGCAGGGCCAGGGTGCCCTCCGCCCAGGTTGCCCCCTGGCAGCTAAACAGCACGGTGGGGTCAACCCCGGTCGGCACCGCAGTCTTGGTGGGTAGGGCGATCGGGGTGGTGCCGGCGTTGAGGGCCACTACGAGCTGTTCCGTGGGCAGGGTGCGGCTAAACAGGTACCCTTGCCCCTCGGCATAGAGGCCTGCGTAGGTGCCCACCCGCAGGGCTGGGTGGTGGTGGCGCAGGGCGATCAGGTCGCGGTGGAGCTTCAGCCGATCCTGGTTCCAATCGGCCTCGGGGGGGAAGGTGCGGCGGCAGTCGGGGTCGAGTTCGCCCGGTAGACCCACCTCGTCGCCATAGTAGATACAGGGGGCACCTGGGAAGGTAAACAGCAGCAGGGTGGCCAGCACCACGCTGGCCTCGTCGTCGCTGGCTACGGAGTAGAGGCGGGCGACATCGTGACTGGAGAGCAGATTGAGCTGGGTCAGCTGAATGTCCCAGGGGTAAAGGCCGAGCAGGCCCCGCATTTTCTCGGCGTAGCCTGGGGCATCTAGGGCGGGGTAGGGATAGTAGGGGGGAATTTCGACGAGATCTCTACGGACGCGATCGCCCGCCACAAAGGCAATGGTCGCCTCGGTAAACAGGTAGTTCATCACTCCGTCAAACTGGGTGCCGTCTAGCCACGGTCGGGCGTCGGTCCAGATCTCCCCCACGATATAGGCGTCGGGGTTGACGGCTTTGATGCGATCGCGAAACTCCTGCCAAAACCCCTCGGTTTTCACCTCGTAGGGCACATCCAGCCGCCAGCCATCAATCCCCTGGCGCACCCAGTACTCGCCCACCCGCATGATGTACTCTCGCACCGCCGGGTTGTCGTGGTTAAAGGTGGGCAGGGCGCGGTTGTCGACCCAGCTTTTGTAGTTGGCGGGCAGCGCCCCATCGTAGGCCGAAAGCGGCCAGGCATCGACCGTGAACCAATCTAGCCACGGTGAATGGGGCCCATTCTCGAGAATGTCGTTAAAGAAGAAAAAGCCCCGGCTGCAATGGTTAAATACCCCGTCTAGGACCACCTTGATGCCCCTGGCGTGGGCGGATTGGAGCAGGTCAGCAAAGGCTGCATTCCCCCCCAGCAGGGGGTCTACCTGGTAGTAGTCGTGGGTGTGGTAGCGGTGGTTGCAGGCCGATTGAAAAATCGGCGTCAGGTAGAGGGCGGTGATGCCCAGATCTGCTAAATAGTCCAGCTTTTCGGCCACTCCCCAGAGGTCACCGCCCTTGTAACCGAAGGGCGTGGGGGGCGACCCCCAGGGCTCTAGGGTGACGGCCATGGCTGGGTCATTTATCTGCCGCTGGGTACGGGCAAACCGGTCGGGAAAGATCTGGTAGAAGACGGCATGCTTTACCCAGTCTGGGGTTTGAAACGCCATGGAGTTGTGCCTCGGTTGCTACCGTTAGGCTACCGTCATCTGGGCCGAGTGACTACGTCTCTACCACATGGGTGCAGACGCCCAGGTGGCACCCGCTGGGGTGGCGACCCAGCAGGTACAGGGTCACATTGACGGTGCCCACCCGAAAGCTAGTCAGATCCTGCAGGTGGGTTTGCAGCACGTCCCGCAGGCGGGCATACTTTTGGGCCAGGTGTCCCCCCTGCTCAGAGGCCCAGTAGGGGTTGTAGAGCACTGGGCGAAAGAACTCCTCGACGGTTTGGCGCTGAACCCGGTCAGCGCCAGCCCTCAACTTTTCCCCCAGCTCATCGGCATTGGCCACGGGGTCTGCGTAGATAAATAGGGAGACCAGGGCGTCGGTTTCGCTGGGGTACCAGAGACCGGCGATCGCCCCCTCCAGGGCGGTCAGGCAGGTAGCCAAATCGGTGTATTGACCTTCCATATATTCCATATAACAGCTTGTCCTTGGGCGATTAGACGGGGTGAATGGACGGGGCGAATAGACGGGGTGAATTGGCCGGGGGGCGCTTTGCTCCAGGGGGTGGGCCTGTGAACCTCAGAGATGTGCTGTCGGGGCCCGTCTTTGTCGATGGTTGGGGCCGGTATCGCCAACCCTCCTCGGCATAGTAGGACATTCCTGGGCGGGGGGATACATCCTGCTTAGAATACTGAGGAGCGCTCAGATTAGTAGGTCTGATTATCTACAGGACGCATTTCGACTCGGCTCAATGCTCAGTTCTGCTCAGTACTCAGTTTTGCTCAGTGCTCAATGCGCCGCCCACCGCCCACCGCCCACCGACCTATCCCCCGCTGCCCCGATGTCGACCCTCGTCTGGTTTCGCAATGACCTCCGCCTCCACGACCATCAGCCCCTCGACGAGGCGGTGCGGGCCGGGCAGCCGATTCTGCCCCTGTACTGCTTTGACCCGCGCCAGTTTGGCCAAACCGCCTTTGGCTTTGCCAAGACCGGGGCCTACCGGGCCCAGTTTTTACTGGAGGCCGTGGCGGACCTGCGGCGATCGCTCCAGGCCTTGGGCAGTGACCTGGTGGTGCGGGTGGGCAAACCGGAGCAGATTATTCCGGCCCTGGTCCAGGCCCATGGCCTGAAGGTGGTTTACTGGCACGAAGAGGTGACCGCAGAAGAACGGCGGGTGGAACAGGCCCTAGAGGCGCAGCTGGCCAGCCTGGGCTGCCGGAGCGAGGTGTACTGGGGGGCCACCCTTTACCATCCCGACAATTTGCCCTTTCCCATTGCCCGCCTGCCCGAAGTTTTCACCCAGTTTCGCCGGCAGGTTGAGCAGCACAGCAGCGTGGATGTGGGGTTGCCCACCCCCACCCGGCTCTCTCCCCCGCCCCAGCTAGAACCGGGGGCATTGCCCCCCCTGGCAGACCTTGGCCTCGCCGCTCCCACCCCAGACCGCCGCGCCGTGCTGACCTTTGTGGGGGGCGAAACCGCTGGCCTGGCCCGCCTTAACCACTACGTGTGGGAATCCGACTGTCTCAAGACCTATAAGCAAACTCGCAACGGCATGGTGGGGGCCGACTATTCCTCTAAGCTGTCGCCATGGCTGGCGCTGGGCTGCCTATCGCCGCGCCGGGTGTACGAGACGGTGCAGGCATACGAGGCAGAGCGAATTCGCAATGATTCCACCTACTGGCTAATCTTTGAGCTGCTGTGGCGCGACTATTTTCGTCTGATCTGTGCCAAGCATGGCGACAGGGTGTTCTACCCCTCTGGGCTACGGGGGCTGCTGATCGACTGGCGGCAAGATTGGCAGCGCTTCGAGGCCTGGTGCAAGGGGGAAACGGGCTTTCCCCTGGTCGATGCCAATATGCGCGAGCTGGCCCGGTCGGGGTTTATGTCGAATCGGGGGCGACAGAATGTAGCCAGCTTTCTCACCAAAAACCTGGGCATTGACTGGCGCATGGGGGCCGAGTGGTTTGAGTCGCTGCTGGTGGACTACGATGTCTGCAGCAACTACGGCAACTGGAACTACACCGCCGGGGTTGGCAACGACGCCCGAGGCTTTCGCTACTTCAATATCCCCAAACAGGCGAAGGACTATGACCCCGACGGTCTCTACGTGAAGCACTGGCTGCCGGAACTCAAAGATATTCCCCCCGATCGGGTGCATCAGCCGTGGCGGCTGCAGGCGACGGAACAAAAGCGCTTTGGGGTCAAACTTGGGGTCGACTACCCTCGCCCCGTAGTGGACCTGCAAAAATCAGTGCAGGCGAATGAACAGATCTACCAGGCCGCCCGCGAACTGCGCTAAAAATTCCCTCACCATGGCCAATGCCGTCGCTGCGACCCACTGCTTCACCCTGGTCTAGGGTCACCGGTTCTGTGGTACCAGGCGCGCCGGTGACAGATGGGGCGATCTACGACCGATAGGGATTTAGCCAAACGTAGTCTTTGTAACGGTACTGATCATTGAGCTAACATAATCTTTAAACAGTGTTGACAATGTTGCAGTTTGCTAACAGATTGCCGATCAGGTTCCTTAGAGCTTCGCATTGGGAATAGTTAGGTGAGCTAGGGCAGTGTTTCCACTCCGCCTAATTTCATAAATCCAACCTTTAAATTAAAACCTTCAACCAAACCGTTAAATCAACCATTTAACCCAACACCCTGGCTCTGGACAGCTGGGGTTTTTTGTGGGGTTGCGCTGGGGTGGGGATGCCGTAAACCCCGTTAGGATGGAGCAAGATGGTTTCTTTCCCATAAATCTTGCTTACAACCGATGGTGACCCAAAAACTAGACCAGCTGACCGCCCTTTTTGCCGCCATGGATCGGGCGCTGATTGCCTATTCCGGCGGCATTGACAGCACCCTGGTGGCCAAGGTCGCCCATGATGTACTGGGCGATCGCGCCCTGGCCGTCACCGCCAACTCCCCCTCGCTGCTGCCCGCCGATTTGGAGGAGGCGCAGGTGCAGGCGGCGGCTATGGGCATTGCCCACGAGATTGTCGCTACCCACGAGCTCGACAACCCCAGCTACGCTGCTAACCCCGTCAACCGCTGCTACTTCTGCAAGAGCGAACTGCACGACACCCTCAAGCCCCTGGCGCTGCAGCGGGGCTATCCCTACGTGGTGGATGGGGTCAATGCCGACGACCTCGGCGACTACCGCCCCGGCATTCAGGCCGCCCAGGAGCGGGGGGCCAGGTCGCCCCTGGCCGAAGTGGGCATTACCAAGCTAGAGGTGCGTCAGATCTCGCGCCAGCTGGGTCTGCCCTGGTGGGATAAACCAGCCCAGCCCTGCCTCAGCTCGCGCTTTCCCTACGGTGAGGCGATTACCCTGGGGAAGCTGCGGCGGGTGGGCCAGGCGGAGCTCTACCTGCGCCACCTGGGGCTACGGCAGCTGCGGGTGCGATCGCAGGAGGACACCGCCCGAATCGAAATCCCCGCCGAAACAATCAAAGAATTTGTGGCTAATACCGATCTTGAAGCCCTGGTAAAGGCTCTGCAAGACTACGGTTTCACCTACGTCACCTTAGACCTGGAGGGCTTTCGCAGCGGTAAGCTAAACCAGGAGTTACCCGCTACCGTAATTAGCCCCTTAGAACGCCCCAGCCATGACCTATCTGCTTGCCGGTGACATTGGCGGCACCAAGACCATTCTGCGCCTGGTACAGGCCAGTGAGCCAAAAGCCTCTGGGCCGGTGTCCCTAAAGACCAAATTTGAACACACCTACTCTAGCCAGGCCTACCCCGACCTGGTGCCCATGGTAAAAGAGTTTCTGAGCAACGCCAACGAAGCCGCGAAGGAGGATCACTCCCCCCAGCGGGCCTGCTTTGCCATTGCGGGGCCGGTGGTTGACAATACCTCTAGCCTGACCAACCTGACCTGGTCCTTGGAGGGCGATCGCCTGCAGGCAGACCTGGCCCTCGACCGGGTGGAGCTGATCAACGACTTTGAGGCCGTGGGCTACGGCGTGTTTGGTCTCGCCCCAGACGATGTTCACACGCTGCAAGCAGGAGAGCCCGACGGTAACGCTCCCGTGGCGATTATTGGGGCGGGTACGGGGCTGGGGCAGGGGTTTGTTCTATCCTCAGACGGGCGACCTACGGTGTTTCCTTCCGAGGGGGGGCACGCCGACTTCGCCCCCCGCTCAGAGCTGGAGTTTCAACTGATGCGCTACCTGCTCGACAAGCATCAGATCTCGCGGGTGTCGGTGGAACGGGTGGTGTCGGGCCAGGGGATCGTATCGATCTACCAGTTTCTGCGCGATCGCGAGTTCGGTACCGAAACCCCCGCCGTAGCGGAGGCCATTACCACCTGGGAGCACCAGACGGGCCTCTCGACCAAAACCGTTGACCCCGCCGCCGTTATTTCTAAGGCCGCTGCCGAGGGCAGCGATCGCCTCTGCCAAAAGGCGATGGAAATTTTTGTCTCTGCCTACGGGGCCGAGGCGGGCAATCTGGCCCTCAAACTGCTGCCCTACGGCGGCCTCTACGTGGCCGGGGGCATCGCCGCCAAAAACCTGCCCCTCATGACCGAGTCCACCTTCCTAGATGCCTTTACCCACAAGGGCCGAGTTAGCCCCCTGCTCGATCGGGTGCCGGTGCACATTGTGCTCAATCCCCAGGTAGGGCTGATCGGCGCTGCGCTCAAGGCCGCTGCCCCCTAGGACCAGATGGCTACAGCCTCGGGCGATCGCACCCCCCGCTGGGGCTGACCCGATCGGGTTTACCCCCAGTCGATCCCCAAAGCGATAAAATCGAGAGCGCAGTGTACCCGTTTGTGCGGTATGGCAGGTCATAGCAAGTGGGCCAACATCAAGCGCCAAAAGGCCCGTGTGGATGCGGTTAAGGGCAAAGTCTTTGCCAAAATGTCGCGGGAAATTATCGTGGCGGCGCGCCTGGGCGGTGACCCGGCGGGCAACTTTCAGCTGCGCACGGCGATCGATAAGGCCAAGGCGGCGGGGGTGCCCAATGACAATATTGACCGGGCGATCGCTAAGGGTTCGGGTCAACTGGGGGCTGACGATAACTTCGAATCGATTCGCTACGAGGGCTACGGCCCCGGCGGCATCGCCATCCTGATCGAAGCCCTCACCGATAACCGCAACCGCACCGCCGCCGACCTGCGGGCCGCCTTTAGCAAAAGCAGCGGCAACCTGGGGGAAACCGGCTGCGTCGGCTGGATGTTCGAGCAAAAGGGGGTGGTCACCATCGTCCATCCCGGCGACGAAGAAACGCTGCTCGAAGCCGCCCTGGAATGCGGAGCCGAAACCTACGAACTCACCACGGTATTGGGTCGCCGCGATGAGGAAATTCCTGCCGCTGAGCTGTTTTGTGCCCCGGCGGACCTAGAAGACCTCGATACTCGGCTCAAGGCCCTGGGCCTCACCGTCCACCAGGTCGATCTGCGCTGGATACCCAGCAACACCGTCATGGTGGATGACCCCGACCAGGCCCGCTTGCTGGTCAAACTCATGGATGCCCTGGAGGACCTGGACGATGTGCAGTCGGTCACCGCCAATTTTGATATGGCGGAGGAGCTGATGGATGCGATCGCCGCGTGAGCCGGGGGGTGACCGAGTCAGGTGATTTCTGGCCAAGAAGATACTCGATGCTGCCTGGCTCTCGGGCTGGATTTCCGCCGCCGCCGGAATGACGTAGTAAGTTCTTCGCTAGAACTCTCCTAAAGCCATCGTCGCTTCATAATTAAATTAGAGAACCCGCCGTATCGGTAAGCGCATGCCATCTCAGCCTTACTTTTCAGGCTTTGCGGCCATCCCAGCCGAGGTCGAACCTCGGTTAATGCCCGATGCCAAACCGCTGTATGTGCAGCCGGATGCGGGGGCCGATGCGGTGGTCGTCTGTCTGCACGGCTTTACCGGCAGCCCCTACGAAGTGGCTCCCGCCGTGAATGCGATCGCCAGCCTGGGGATATCTGCTGTGGCACCGCTGCTGCCGGGGCACGGGTATCGAGAGCGCGACGACCAGCGGCGAGAATTTGCCCGCATTACCAAAGCGGGGATGCTGGCGGCGGCGCGGGAAGAAATTGCTAAAGCCAGACAGCGCTACGCTCGGGTGGGCCTGCTGGGGTTCTCAATGGGGGGTGCGATCGCCCTAGCGATGGCGGCTGAGGGACTGGTCGACTGCTGCGTTGCGGTGGCCCCGGCGATCCGTCTGCCGCCCCAGGGCGAAATTTTGATTCCGCTGCTGAGCTGGGCCAGCTTTACCCGACCCGCCGTTCCCCAAGACCCGTTTTATTTGCCCTGCTATGACTTTCAGCATTCCCATGCGCTGAGAACGCTGTGGCAGCTCAGTCGCCACGCCCGCCGCGAGCTGACTAAGATTCACTGCCCGGTGCTGGGCATCCACTCCCACAACGATTTGACCGTGCCGCCGGTGGTGCTGGCCCTGATGGCAGCGCGCATTCCGGTGCCGATAGAGACGGCCTGGTTTGATGACTCGGGCCACGTCATGCTGATCGACAGGAGCGGTGCAGCGGTGGCCCAGGCCGTGGCCGAGTTCTTTCAGCGCCAGCTAGCCCAGGGTTAATTAGCCGGGGTGGCGGGCGAGAAGGGGCAGACCGACTAGATGGCGGAGCGGCTGCACAGGGGCGATCGCATCCTCCGCAGAGGATTAGCGCTCCTTACCAGCTGCCCGAGGCCCCACCGCCCGAAGAGCGCCCCCCGCCGCCAGAGCCGCTAGAACTGGAAGACGTTTTCCTGGGAATTGTGCGGGTGTACTGGTGGGTGCGATCGCAGAACCGGCAAACTTCCCTGACCTCAGCGGTACCCGTGCGGTGCTCGGTGGGGGCGACCAGGGTGTGGCTACTGACCTGCATAGTTTTGTGGCGACAGCCAGGGCATTGTTGATAGCCCGAGCCAAAGTGACTGTAGTCGAAAATCTCGTGGTGGCCGCAGCTGGGGCAGACCCAAACGTCGTAGTCTACCGACCTGATCGACTCTTCGGTGCGCTGACCGGCGTTGAGGTAGCGATCGTCGGCCTGCTCGTCGAGGCGCTCCAGGTTGGTCTGGCACTGGGGGCAGGTGCGCTGGCGGTAGCGTCGCCAACGTTTCCAGCCAAAGAAGCCCGAAACGGCCCCCGCGCCACCCGCCGCCAGGCCGCCGCCAATCGCGAGCCGGGGAGAAACCCACTGAGCCAGCGCCGGTGGCAACAAGGACAGCACCGGGTTGACCGCTGGCGGCTGGCTGGGGTCAAAGTTTTTGACAATTTCGTTGACGCCGATCGCCGTTCCCTGACTGATATTGCCCTGCCTGAACTGGGGCAGTATGGCGTCGTCGATAATGGCCTGGGCCACCCGGTCGTAGCTGCGGTCGTAGCCGCTGCCCAGCTCGATGCGCACTTTGCGATCGCCGGGGGCCACCAGCAGCAAAATGCCGTCGTTGCGAACGGCATCGCCAATGCCCCAGGTATTGAACAGGTTGGTGGCAAAGGGCTCGATGGCGGCATCGCCAGTGCCGTAGTCATAGATGGAGTTCACGGTCAGCAGCACCGCATGGACCCCGGTGCGATCGCGAAACTGGCTGAGCTGGGCTTTGATCTGGCTCTCTTCACTGGCGCTCAGCACCTGGCCATAGTCGTTGACGTAGGCATCTTGCCAGGCCGGATAGGCCGCCTGGGCTGGCCCCATGCCCCCCAGCGTTGGCAGTAAAAGGGCGATCGCGCTGACTATTGCCAAGAGCCAGTAGCGATATCGGCCCATCCCTCCTGTCCAAACACGACTACCGGTGACAGACTTGAACCACATACGAGCATGCTTAGCGAACGACTAGTTCCAGCATTCCCCGGCTAGTACTGCGGCTGTCAGTGCTAGATAAACTGCAATCTTCTGCCGACCCTTGATTGGTTCC
>JBGSNT010000327.1:0-63546 GCA_041739575.1 Nodosilinea sp.
GGCAACCAGCAATCACGGGGACGGTTATGCCTCACCATCATCCGCACTTCATTCAGCAGCGCCTGTCCATATTGTTTCCGTAAAGCTTTGCCATATTTTCCGGGTCGGCGATCGCGGCGGGCATATTGCTCTCAGCGCCAGGCAAGCCTCCTCAACCTTGCTGCTAACCCGATATCCTAACCACTGTTTGTATTGCCATTAAGGAGCACTACACCTATGCCCAGTACCGACACCAGCCGCCGTTTGCGGCCCGACTACCTCGACCAGGATGTTGCTTCATTACGCGGTGCGCGCACCATTGCAGACTATACCTCCAGTCGTTCCGAAACCACCATCGAAGGGCTCCAGAGCAACTACGCCGAGATGATTGCCGCCCAGGATGCAGAAACTGAAATCATGGTGCGGGCTAAAGCCGCTGCCGACAAAGCTCGCCTGGCCGAGTGGAAGTTCCACAACAACATTCTGGCCATGAAAGAACTGGTGCGCGGGGTCTACGGGTCCGATAGCGACGAAGCTCAGGCGATTGGCTACAAGAAAAAGTCAGAACGCAAGCGCCCCCGGCGTTCGGCGGCCTAGGGATTGAAGTTGAGCGTAGATGATCTGCCCCCGGACGTTGCTCAACGCAGGAATGATTTGCCCCCCATCCCCCCAATTCTGGGGGGATGGCCTATCCACCACCGCGATCGCAAATTCCCCCGCGATTGAGCGATGTTACAGAAGGAGCGATGTAGTTTGGGATACAAATTTCGTCAATGAATCAACCTACTGTGGTGCTCAAGTTTCAGCCCAGTGGGAGGCCTGTCTATCGCTCCTTTCTAGCATTTTTGCGATCGCAACACGACAAAATATAGCGTCTCTAGGGTTCCGATTTGGCCATGCCTGACCTAGAAGCAGGGGCAAATGCTGGTCCGAGAGAGACAGGTCAACAGCTGGGTCTGTTGGCTCCACGGAGGGATAAAAGCCCGGGAGAGTTTGTGCGAGATGTACAGCTTTCCTGGGCTTTTGGCTTGGGGCTCAGGTCAGCCGCCCAGGCTGATTGTAAGGGCTGATCGTAAGGGGTGTATTGCAGCGGTAGCTTCCGCTAGGGCGTGCCCGCCATGGCTGAATTAGAGACCTGTCCTCAGCGATCGCGCCAACCGTACAGTTACAGCGGAGAACGATTCTATGGCCTCATCTACCTTTGTCGAACCGATCGACTTTGGGTTGCCCACGGCGGCCCCGGGCAGCCTGGATGTGCAGTGGATTCATGGCTCGGTGTCGCCTAAGCACAATACCGACCCCGATATTCAGGTGCATTTTTACAACGAGCACACCGTGATCCTGCGGCAGAACATGGCTGTGCACCCCGAGGCACCGTTTATGTTTCTGCTGTTTGGCAACGATCGCGCCATTTTGCTCGACACGGGCGCAACCCGATCGCCCGAATTTTTTCCGCTGCGGCAAACCGTCGATGACCTGATCGCCCAGTGGCTGACCCAGCATCCCCGCCACCCCTATGGCCTGGTGGTAGCCCATACCCATCTGCACCGCGACCACTACGAAGCCGACCCTCAGTTTAGCGATCGCCCCGATACGGTGATGGTGGGGAAGTCTCTGGCGGAGACGATTCAGTTCTATGGGTTTCAGCAATGGCCTCAGGATCAGGTCAGCTTTGACCTGGGCGGGCGATCGCTGACCATCTTGGCCACCCCCGGCCACGAAGAGGCCGAGGTATCGATCTACGACCCCTACACCCAGCTGTTGTTTACCGGCGATTTAGTCTATCCCGGTCGGCTCTACATTCGCGACTGGCCGGCCTTTGCCGACAGCATTGAGCGCATGATTACCTTTTGCGACACCCACGCTATCAGCCACATTCTGGGCTGCCACATCGAAATGTCGATCTATCCCCGGCTCGACTACCTGGTTCGCACCAGCTATCAGCCCTACGAACGACCGCTGCAAATGACCGTCGAGCAGCTGCGGTCGATCGGGCAGGCGATCGCTACCATCGACGGCAAACCCGGCATCCATAGTTTTGATGACTACATCATCTACAACGGCGTGCCCGATCGCTATTTCAGCTACGAAACCATGAACCCCGACGCAGAACCGGGCGACCTGTGCTGAGCCAAACCGTTACCCCACCACGCCTTCACCACCACCCATTATGGAGACCCTGTCATGAGCGATCGCCTGCCCTTTCACCTACGCCGCCGCACCGTCCTGCGGGGCCTGTTGTCCGCTGGTGCCTTTGGCCTCACCTCCCAGGTTTGGACCGCCTGTTCCTCTAAATCGCCCGACTCGGCCCCGGCAGACGAAGCGACCGGGGCCGACGGGCCACCCCTCACCGTCGGGTTTATCTACGTTGGGCCGAAGGATGATTTTGGCTACAACCAGTCCCACGCCCAGGCTGCCGCCGCCATGGCGGCCCAGTTTCCCAACCTCACCATCGTCGAGGAAGCCAGCATTCCAGAAACAACGGCGGTGCAGGAAACCATGCGCAACATGATTGAGCAGGATGGGGCCACGATTATTTTCCCCACCTCCTGGGGCTATTTTGACCCCCACAGTCTAAAGCTGGCGGCAGAATTTCCGGAGGTGCAGTTCCTCCATCCCAACCATCCCCTGGAGGAGAGCCACCCTCCCAATGTGGGCTCCTACTTTAGCTCATTGGTAGAACCCGCCTACCTGGCCGGAATTGTGGCCGCTAAGATGACCCAGACCGGCAAGCTGGGCCTGGTGGTGCCCAAGCCGCTGCCCGTGGTGCTCCAGGAAATGAATAGCTTTGTGCTGGGGGCCCGCAGCGTGAATCCTGAGATTACCGCTGATGCCGTGATTACCGGGGATTGGGCCTTGCCCGTTAAAGAAGCCGAGGCCACCAACAGCCTGATTGACCAGGGGGCCGATGTGATCATTACTCGGGTCGATAGCCCCAAGGTGGTCATCACCACGGCCAAAGACCGGGGGGTCTACTGCTGCGGCTACCACGTCAACCAGGCTGACCTGGCCCCCGACGCCTTTTTGACCGGGGTGGAATGGAACTGGCAAAAAGCCTATACCA
The DNA here is from genome assembly GCA_041739575.1 of Nodosilinea sp. Classification (GTDB taxonomy): domain Bacteria; phylum Cyanobacteriota; class Cyanobacteriia; order Phormidesmidales; family Phormidesmidaceae; genus Nodosilinea. Next base: position 3,044 of record JBGSNT010000327.1, read on the forward strand.
CCTACGCCGAGCTGGCCCTGGCGGGAAAAACGCTGATGAATGGCGGCATTCCCAAAGCCTTGGCCGGGGGTCTAAAGGAAGAGTTTGCCAAAATTTCGCCCTACGGAGTCAAGGTCTCTGCCGACGCCAAAGGGACCGTAGAGGTGGCCACAGGGGAATTGGTGAGCGGTGAACGGGTGATCTTTGCGGGCGGGCTGAAGGACAACAACGGCAACACGGTGGTGCCAGCGGGGGATGGGTTTAAGCCGGGCGATCCTCGGCTGAATACGATCGATTGGTTTGTCGAGGGCATCCAGGCGGGTTAATCTCCAGGAGTACCGCCAGGGCAATGTTGGCCAAGACCAATGGCTTTGGGCCTTTGTACCCTGGCGGTTTCTCCCTTCAACGAGAAAGGATGGTATGTAGGTAATTGTAATTAAATGTAGGATGGGCAAAGGGCAAAGCCCGTGCCCATCGTCCTGATGATGGGCACGCAAGCTTTGCCCATCCTACGCAGGTTTTATTGTTAATTGCACCTTTCTACTTAGCCAAAGGCTTGTTCAAAGACAGTTCCCTCTCGGCGGTCATCGCCGGTTTTGTCACCGTGCTGGTGGGCTTCACCAGCTCTGCGGTGATTGTGTTTCAGGCGGCCCAGACGCTTGACGCCAGCCCCGCCGAAATCGCCTCCTGGATGGGGGCGCTGGGGCTGGGCATGGGCCTCACCTGCATTGGTCTCTCGCTGCGCTACCGGGCCCCCATCGTCACCGCCTGGTCTACGCCGGGGGCGGCCCTGCTGATCACCTCGGCGGCGGGGGTTCCCATGGCCGAGGCGATCGGGGCCTTTCTGGTATCCGGGCTGCTGATCACCCTGGTCGGGTTCACCGGCTGGTTTGAGCGGCTGATCAATCGCATTCCCCTGGCCCTGGCGGCGGGCATGCTGGCCGGGGTGCTGCTGCGCTTTGGGCTAGAGGTGTTTACGGCGATGCAGACCCAGTTTGGGCTGGTGTTTGCCATGTTTTGCATTTACTTGGTCATGCGCCGGATTAACCCACGCTATGCCGTGGTGGCGGCGCTGGGGGTGGGCCTGGCGATCGCCGCCCTGCAAAACCAAATTCAGTTCGACACCGTCAGCCTGCAGCTGGCCCGGCCCGTCTTCACCGTGCCCCAGTTCTCCCTGGGGGCTCTGATCGGCGTGGCCCTGCCCCTGTTTATGGTCACCATGGCCTCCCAAAATGTGCCGGGGGTCGCCGTCCTGCGGGCCTCGGGCTATGGCGCCGTGCCGATCTCGCCGATCATCGGCTGGACCGGGGCGGCCACCGTGCTGCTGGCTCCCTTTGGCGGCTTTGCCCTCAACCTGGCCGCCATCACCGCCGCCATTTGCATGGGGCGCGAGGCCCACGAAGACCCCGGCAAGCGCTACGTAGCGGCGATCGCCGCCGGCGTGTTCTACCTGCTGATCGGTCTGTTTGGGGCCACCGTGGGCGCGGTGTTCGCCGCCTTTCCCCAGGAGCTGGTGCTGGCGATCGCCGGACTGGCCCTGCTGGGTACCATCGGCAACGGCCTGTTTACCGCCCTGCGCGAAGAGCGCGATCGCGAACCCGCCCTGATCACCTTCCTGGTCACCGCCTCGGGCGTCACCCTGTTTGGCGTCGGCTCCGCTTTCTGGGGGCTCATTGCCGGAGGGCTGGCGCTGGCGGTACTTCAGATCAAAGCACCAGCAGACTAAGGGACTAGCTAATAAATAGAGTCCCAGCGTCTTTCCCGCGGAGGCGGGAATCCACAGTAGGGCATCCATCTTAGCTGGTACCTTATTTTGACGTGAATCCCTAAGCATAGCCGCCCTCGACTTCGCTCAGGGGACGGGTCGAAGCAACCGTTGCCAACCAGACAGACATAGAGAAAGAAAATGTCGCCCATTGTCCGAAGAGAGGACACTAGCCGGTGGCTGAGCGGAGTCGAAGCCACCGGCCCGAAACCCAAAAAACTGTCCATTTCAGACTAAATCTCGCCCTGGGCCAATCCAGTTCGGCGTTTCCCCCGTACTAACAAGGCAAGAACGGCACGCGTAGCTACGCCAACAAGCCGAGACCTTCTTCGCTTGACCCAAGAGAGCGTTTAGAGAGAAAAAACATGCAAAACAAGATTCAAAGGTTTAGCTTTGCCATGGGGGCAGCCGCCCTAGCCATTGGCGTCGCCCTGCCTCAGAACGCCTATGCCGGCCACACCAATGCCGTCCTCACAACCCAGCTTGACGGCAGCGCCGAAGTTGGCAGCAATCCCAGCCAGATGGTCGGGGATGCCACCGGCACCGGCAGTGCCTACGTCTTTGGCATCGATGGCGACCCCACCACCCTCTGCTACGTGCTAGAGGTCGTTGCCATCCAAGAGGTTCCCGTCGGCGAGGGCATGGCCGCCCACATTCACGAAGGCGCCATGGGTGAGAATGGCCCGGTGGTGGCGGCCCTGGCTGGCCCCGAAGACGGCAATGCCGGTGACTGTTTGACCGAGGGCGAAGAGGGCAAGTTTCCCACCGGCGAAACAGGCATTGTTCAGCGAATTTTGACCAACCCCGCAGACTTCTACGTCAATGTCCACAATCCCCAATTTCCCGATGGGGCGATTCGTGGGCAGCTCAGCAACCAATAGTTGCCAATTCCTGAGCTCCATCAAGTCGATTAACCCAGCGCGATCGCGGGCCTAGATGTATCTGGCTTGCGATCGCATTTGTATGGCCCCATCGGCCTCACCAGGGCCGCAGCCTTTCCTGAAACTGCTGCCAGTGGCCCGCCATATCGGCTAGAGCGTCGGTACAGAAACCCGGTTTCTCGGCCAGAATGCCAGTCATGCCGTTAGCGCAGCGACAAAGAAACCGGGTTTTTAGCCATACTGTACCGGTGCTCTAGGAAAACCTCAAACAGCTGAGCCGGCTGGTCCGCCAGGTCTTCCAAATCCCATTGGGTTACCCCCGATTGGGCAGGGCAAACGCCGTTTGCCCCTACAAGACTGACTGTTTTTGAAACGGGGGTATTGAACTCGGACTTGGTCTTAGACTTTAATGCGGCGGCAAGTCTCCCTGAAAGACTATAAGATCTTTTTAGTGGACTAATAAATAGACAATAAAGTCCTATCTCAAGACAAAGGATTGTAGCTTCTAGGCAGACCCACCCCTAGCCCCTCCCCGGAGGGGAAGTTTGTCCGGTTGCTTCGAGAGAGAAGCAACCGGACAAACTCGGGTTCTACTGAGGCGACAGTCCCCCAGGGCAGGCCAAAAACATCCCCGGAGTTACAGGCAGGCGATCGCGCCATCACTGCGGCGATCGCACCCCCCTCGCAGGCCCTCGGGGTCAAAGCGAATGGCGTGGGCGTGGCCCATCTGGTCGGACCAGGGGGGGGCGACGGTGACCTGATGGCCCCGCTTCGTCAGGGCTTGCCGGACCGCCTCGTCAATGCGGCTCTCCATCGCCAGCTGAGTGCTGGATTCGCCCCAGGTACGGCCCCAGGCCCAGCGGGGCAGATCGATCGCCGTTTGGGGATCAAAGCCAAAGTCGAGCATGCGGGTCAGCAGGGCCATCTGGGTTTGGGGCTGGCCCTCGCCGCCCATGGTGCCCAACACCAGGTAGGGGCGGTTTTCTCCGGTCATTACCAGGGCGGGCATGAGGGTGTGGAAGGGGCGCTTGCCGGGTTCTAGACTGTTGGGGTGGTCGGGGTCGAGGGTAAACAGGGCACCGCGATTTTGCAGGACAAACCCCAGATCGGGGGGCACCACCGCCGCCCCAAAATCGACGTAGATGCTCTGGATAATCGACACTGCATTGCCCTCGTTATCCACGACGGCGGTGTAGGTGGTATCGCCGCCGATGCAGGGGGCAGTGAAATCCTGAGCCACGGTCATGCTCAAGCGGGCCCGGCGGCGATCGCCGTAGGGTTTTGAGATCAGCTCCGCCACGGGAATATCGGTAAAGTCGGGGTCGCTCAGCCAGCGATCGCGATCGACAAAGGCCAGCTTAGTGGCCTCCACCAGCAGGTGGTAGTAGTCGGCGGTGCCGTGGCCAATGGTATCGAGGTTAAACCCCTCCACCATGTTCAGCATTTGCAGCACCGTAAAGCCCGGCGTGTTGGGCGGCAGCTGGCAGACCCGGTAACCCCGGTAGGTGGTGCTGATTGGGTCTACCCAGGTGGTGCTGTGGCGGGCTAGGTCATCGGTCGTTAGCCACCCCCCTAGCTCGGCCAGGTGAGCCACCATACGGGCGGCAATCTCCCCTTGGTAAAAGTCCTGGGGGCCCGCCTTGGCCAGCCGCCGCAGGGTCGCCGCCAGGGGCAGGTTCGTCAGGGTCGACCCTGCTTTGGGAACCTCTCCCCGGGGTAAAAATGGATTCCTCGCCCCACCGTAGGCCCGCAGGTCCGCCTGATTCATCTCTGTGCAGTAGGCCTGGAAGCGAGAGACCGGATAACCCTGCTCGGCCAGGCCGATCGCTGGCTCCATTAGGTCGGCCCAGGGCAGCTTGCCAAACCGCTGGTGGGCTTCCCCCCAGGCCGCCACCCCCCCGGGCACGGTGATCGCCGCCTGGGGCCCCCGCTGGGGAATTGCGTCTAAACCCAGGCTGGCAAAGCGATCGCGCTCGACCCCGGCCCCGGCCCGGCCCGAGCCGTTGAGCCCGTAGATCTGCTGCGATCGGGCGTGGTAGCCCAGCCAAAACACGTCGCCCCCCAGCCCAGTCATGTGGGGGTAAACCACCGAGAGGGCAGCCTGCACGGCGATCGCGGCATCCACCGCATTGCCCCCCTGGCTGAGGATATTGAGCCCTGCGGTAGAGGCCAGGTAGTGGGGGCACGCCACCATTGCCCTAGGCATTTGACGAGAAGAAGAGACCATACCTTGGGGAAGTGTTCAACAACGGGCATAGAACCCTAACACATGCAGACGGGACACATGCAGACGGGAGCAAAACGCTCCCCCAGTCAAGCCACCAATGCCCCTCTGTCGCCTCTAGGGCTGGGCGGTAGATACGGTGCCAATTACCACCGTATCCGTCAATCCCACATCAAAGCCCGTTTGGGTAATGCGCTCAATGCTCAAGACCCCATCGGTGTCGGTAATCGCCCCGGTTAGACCGACGAACCTGTCCGTGTTGTCGCAGAAATAGTCCAAGGGCTTATCCTGAATAGAGCGCCTGGGGGCCTGGGCCGAGCTGTTACAGATCGTGCCATCGGTCAGCTCGACAGAGGCAATGCTCAAGGTTTGGACGGTGCTGCCGGTAATGGTGGTGCCGTCGATGGTGGCGGTTTCAAGGGTAAGGCTCGTGCCGTTGGCAATGGCGATATCGCCAATCAACCCCAGGCTGTCTCCGCAGGTGTAGTTGAGCCGTTTGCCCTCGTAGGCCAGGGTTGCCCCCTGCCCGGCAAAATAGCACTCCGTGCCGTCGGGCAGCACAATCGTCGCCGGGGTAGCCGGGGCAGCGTCCTGAGCCAGGGCGGCGGGGGCGATCGCAAAGGCCCACACACAGAAGCTGGCAAACAGAAGTCTAGTCCAGTTTGAATCCATCCCTAGGCCCCTCGTAACGCGTCGGTATAGATCCGTTATAGCGCCAACCCATCGCAATTTAGATTAAGCCGCTGGGGTGTAGGTGCCATGCTGATCTGGGGGAATGCCCCGCCACCATGGCTATGGCGATCGCCCGGGGCTGCCCCGGCAAATTTAAGCAAATTTAAGGCTGGGGCAGATGGGTTATTCCACCCCCTTCAGCATCGTCTGCACAAAGGTAGGTAGGGCAAATGCCGCCTGGTGTATCCCCACGTTGTAGTATTGCAGGCCGTGGTCGGCAGCAAAGGACTGCGATCGCTCCGCATCCATGCCCTGGATGGGGTGAGCTGCCCCCTTGGTGGCGTAGTTAAAGCTCCACATGCCCGTGGGATAGGTGGGAATAAACGCCAGGTAGCAGTGCACATTCTCGTCGCCAAAAATGCCCTTCAAACAGTGGTGAATATCCACAAAGGCCCGCTGGTTAAATCGGGGCGACTCACTCTGGGCGGTAATGGCGCCGCCGGGCTTGAGGCAGCGATACACCTGCTCGTAGAAGGCGGTGCTAAATAGCCCCTCCGAGGGCCCCACCGGGTCAGAGGAGTCGATCACAATCAGGTCATAGCTGGCATCGGGGGCGTTGGCCACAAAGGCAATGCCGTCCTCAATGCGCAGGTCCAGCTTGGGGTCCTCTAGCGCCCCAGACAGGGAGGGCAGAAATTCCTTCGAGGCCCGCACCACCGCTTCGTCAATTTCCACCATGGTCACCCGCTCCACCTGGGGATGGCGGAGGATCTCGCGCACGCTGCCGCCGTCGCCGCCGCCAATCACCAGCACGTCCTTAAAGCCGGGGTTGAGCAGCATGGGCACGTGGATGATCATCTCGTGGTAGGCGTTTTCATCCTTTTCGCTACACATCACCATGTTGTCGATGGTGAGCATCTTGCCGTAGGCAAAGGTGTCGAAAATCTCTACGGTTTGGTAGGGCGACTTTTCCCGGAAGATGCGATCGCCCTTGTGGCGAATCGATAGGGCAATATCGTCGTTTTTGTCGGTGAACCAGACGCTGCGGCTCTGTTTGGGGGTGACCAGCTTGTTGGTGGCCTCATCCCGCAGTTCGCCTAGGTCGATATCAATGCGCTCAAACAGCTCCAGCTGTCCCCGATTCAGCTCCAGGGCCGATCCGTAGTCGGCCTCAAAAGCCGCCTTCAGCCGGTCGAAGGAAATCCAGGGGTTGACGGTGTCGCCGCAGGTAAACAAATCCACCGCCGCATAGCGGTACTCGGGCCAGGTGTGAATGGCCAGGTGGCTTTCCTGAATCACCACTACCCCCGACACCCCAAAGGGCGAAAAATGGTGAAACACCGAGCTAATTACCGTCGCCCCAGCGTCGGTGGCGGCCCCCACCATGCTGCTCTCAATCAGCGGCACGTCGTTGAGAATATCGGCCGAGCAGCCAAAGAACTCAACTAAAATATGTCGTCCAAGCGAATTCATGCGCCCATACCCCCTTAGAGTTAGCCCGAGTCAAAGATCGATTACTGTATCACCGTTTTAGATTCTATTTCTCTGGGGCTGTTTCAACGCCCCAAACAATGGTCTTGTAATGGTTTAGACGCAGAGCAGTCGGTTTGAATGTCGGGCAGATCACACCCTGGGCGGTAGCGTCATATCCGGTGTGCCCCCAACGTTGGCGCATTCGGCACAACTTAAGATAGAAAGACTATTCTGCCCTGCTCTAGGAAGCCGCCTGCAACTCATCCAGCGCCGCCAACACCTCCTGGCTGTGGATGACGGGTTGCACCCCCAAAAAGCGGGCCTGCATGGTGCCATCTGGCCCAATAATGTAGGTGTGCCGCAGCGACATCGCCCCCAGCCACGACCCATAGGCTTTGCTCACCGCTCCCTTGGGGTCAGACAGGAGCGGAAACTCTAGCCCCTCGGCATCGCAAAACTCGGCATGGGATTCAACACTGTCGGCACTGATACCGATCACCTGGGCATTGCGGGCGTTGTATTCATCTATGTCGCGCTCAAACCGCTGGGCCTCTACCGTACAGCCCGAGGTAAAGTCGCGGGGGTAAAAGTACAACACCACCCACCGGTTGCGAAACTCAGCCAGCGAAATTTCGCCATCACCCGCATTGGTGGGTAGGGTAAAGTCGGGTGCCGGGTCGCCCAGGGGAATTTGAGCACCCCCCATGGCCAGGGCAGGCAGGGGCGATAGCACCCAGCTCAGACAAACCAGGCAAAATCCTAGGGCAGCTTGCAATAAACGGCGGCGGTTCATGGCGAGTTCTTCCTAAAGCTAATGATCCTAAAAAATGATTCTGAAAGCCCTTTACCAAAGTTTACAATAATGCCGTAGCCTCCTAGCCTTTTGGAGTCCGTTCTATGCCGCCTGTTGCTGGTCTGCAAACTGTCACCCTCGGCCCTACTGGCCTCACCGTACCGGCCCTGGGGGTGGGCACCTGGGCCTGGGGTGACTCGCTCTTTTGGGACTACGGCAAAGCCTACGACGACGGTGATCTGCACGCCGCCTTTGCTACCTCCCTCGATGCCGGCCTCACCCTGTTTGACACCGCCGAAATCTATGGCCTGGGCCAGTCAGAGCGACTGCTTGGCCGCTTTATGCAGCAATGTCCTCAGCAGGCCGTCATCGCTACCAAGTATTTTCCCTTGCCCTGGCGCTTTTCTAAACAAGCGGTTGCTGATGCCCTGACCGCCAGCCTAGACCGGCTCCAGGCGGCTTCGGTCGCGTTATACCAGGTGCACTGGCCCCTCGATTTTTTGCTCAGCCAAAAAGACCTCATGCAGGCTCTGGCCGCAGAGGTAAAGCGGGGCCGCATTGGGGCGGTGGGAGTGAGCAACTATTCGGCCTCGCAAATGCGCCAGGCCCACGCCTACCTGGCCGAGCTAGGCGTGGGCCTGGCGGTCAACCAGGTGCAGTACTCACTGCTCAATCGCAAAATTGAGACCAGTGGCGTTATGGCTACGGCGCGGGAGCTGGGGGTCACCATCCTGGCCTACAGCCCCCTGGCCCAGGGGTTGCTCACTGGCAAATATAGCCCCGAGACCGAGCTTCAACCCGCTGGGGCCCGGCGGATCAGCCCCCGCTTTAGCCAGGCTGGCTTAGCTAAACTCAAGCCAGTGATCCAGGCCCTGAAAGAAATTGGAGAACGGTACGATGCTCCTGAGGACCCGGTCTCTGGCCATCGCACCCCCGCTCAGGTGGCCCTTAACTGGCTGATCGCCCAGGGCAACGTGGTGCCCATCCCCGGCGCTAAAAATGCCCACCAAGCGGCTCAAAATGCGGGCTCCTTGGGTTGGGATCTGAGCGTCGAGGATCGAGAACAGCTCAGTCAGCTTACCCAGAGCTATCGCTAGGTCAGGGGCGATCGCGCAGGCCGCGCCCTAGCTGCCCCAAACGGGTTGCTGACGCTGCGATCGCTCTCCTGCACGGGCCTGCGCGGGACAAACGTTCACCCGCCTGGGGTTGCGACCTTAACAAGTGTTTATAAATGTTAAATTGATAGGGCGTTGTCACTAAGCCCCCAGACATGCCCAAATCGGACGCTTCTGCCAAGAAAACCGCTGCCTCTAGCCAGGGCCGAGCGTCCAATAATGGCAACCACCACACTGGATTAGCCCATCACCACGCGGCCCTTGACGACAACGTCATTCGCATCCGGGGGGCGCGCCAGCACAATCTCAAGAATCTGGATTTAGAAATTCCCCGCAATAAGCTGATTGTGTTCACGGGGGTATCGGGCTCGGGCAAGTCGTCCTTGGCCTTTGACACCATTTTCGCTGAGGGCCAGCGCCGCTACGTGGAGTCGCTGAGCGCCTACGCCCGCCAGTTTTTGGGCCAGGTAGATAAGCCCGATGTAGATGCGATCGAGGGGCTAAGTCCGGCGATTTCCATCGACCAAAAATCCACCTCCCACAACCCCCGCTCCACGGTGGGTACGGTGACGGAGATCTATGATTACCTACGTTTGCTCTACGGGCGGGCGGGCGATCCCCACTGCCCCCACTGCGATCGCAGCATTGCGCCCCAGGCCATTGACCAGATGATTGACCGGGTCATGGCTCTGCCCGATCGCACCCGCTTTCAGATTCTCGCTCCCGTGGTGCGGGGCAAAAAGGGCACCCACAAAAAGCTGCTCTCTAGCCTCGCTGCCGAGGGCTTTGTGCGGGTGCGGGTGAACGGCGAACTGCGAGAGCTGACCGACAATATCGAGCTGGACAAAAACCACAGCCACAACGTCGAGGTGGTGGTCGATCGCCTGGTCAAAAAAGAGGGCCTGCAAGACCGCCTGGCGGATTCCCTGCGCACCTGCCTGAAGCGATCGGAGGGCATTGCCGTGATTGACATTCTGGCGGACAAGCCCCAAACCGCCGAAGTCCCGGAGCCCGGCAGCAATGTGGTATCCCTCACCGTTGGCGCAGCCTCTCCAGCGGAGAATCGCCTGCCCCAGGCGGCGGAAGAGGAAGGCAGCTACGGCCTGCCCAAGGAGCTGGTCTTTTCTGAAAACTTTGCCTGCCCCGAGCACGGCGCGGTGATGGAGGAGCTGTCGCCTCGCCTGTTCTCCTTTAACTCCCCCTACGGGGCCTGCCCCCACTGCCACGGCCTGGGCAGCCTGCGCACCTTTTCCGCCGAACTGGTGGTGCCCGACCCCACCCTGCCGGTGTACGCGGCGATCGCCCCTTGGTCTGAAAAAGACAATACCTATTACTTCTCCCTGCTCTACAGCGTCGGTCAGGCCTTTGGCTTCGAGATCCAGAGCCGCTGGGACCAGCTCACCCTCGAGCAGCAGCACATCGTACTCCACGGTAGTGACGAAAAGATTTATATGGAGTCAGATTCCCGCTACCGCGATCGCAAGGGCTACCACCGCCAGTACGAAGGGGTGCTACCCATCCTCGAGCGGCAGTATAAAGATTCCACCTCCGAGCTGCACAAGCAAAAGCTCGAAAAGTACCTGATCGACCAGACCTGCGAAGTCTGCCACGGCACCCGACTCAAGCCCGAGTCCAACGCGGTGCGCATTGGCCCCCACTCCATTAGCGACCTCACCAATGTTTCCATTCGCGAATGCCTCAAGCGCATCCGCATCCTGGTGGGCGAAGAGGTCAGCGACGAAACCGGCGATGCCCCCAAGCTATCGGCCCGGCAGCTCCAGATTGGGGCTCTGGTGCTGCGCGAGATTCGCGCCCGACTCCAGTTCATGATGGATGTGGGGCTCGACTACCTGACCCTGCACCGCACGGCAATGACCCTGTCTGGCGGCGAGGCTCAGCGCATTCGCCTGGCCACCCAGATTGGCTCGGGCCTCACGGGCGTACTCTACGTGCTGGACGAGCCCAGCATTGGTCTGCACCAGCGGGACAACGATCGCCTGCTCAACACTCTCCACCGCCTGCGCGATCTGGGCAACACTCTGATCGTGGTGGAGCACGACGAAGACACGATCAGGGCTGCAGATCATTTAGTCGATATTGGCCCTGGGGCGGGAGTGCACGGTGGGGCGATCGTGGCCGAGGGCGATCTCAAGGCCCTGACGACGGCAAAGGACTCCCTCACCGGGGCCTACCTGTCGGGGCGGATATCTATTCCTACCCCAGCAGAACGGCGGCCCGGCAACGGGCGATCGCTCTGCCTCAAAAACGCCCACCGCAACAACCTCAAGCATCTAGATGTGGAGATTCCCCTGGGGGCGCTGGTGTGCATTACCGGCGTCTCTGGCTCTGGCAAGTCAACCCTGGTCAACGAGCTGCTGTACCCCGCTCTCCAGCACCACTTTGGTAGCAAGGTGCCCTTCCCTAAGCACATGGATAAGCTGGACGGGCTGAAGGCACTGGATAAGGTGATCGTCATCGACCAGTCGCCGATTGGACGCACGCCGCGCTCCAACCCCGCCACCTACACGGGGGTGTTCGATGTCATCCGCAACCTGTTTACCGAGACCATTGAGGCCAAGGCGCGGGGCTACAAGGCGGGGCAATTTTCCTTTAACGTCAAGGGCGGCCGCTGCGAAGCCTGCGGTGGCCAGGGGGTCAACGTCATCGAAATGAACTTTCTGCCCGATGTGTATGTGCAGTGTGAGGTGTGCAAAGGGGCTCGCTACAACCGCGATACCCTGCAAGTGACCTACAAGGGCAAAAACATCTCTGACGTGCTAAATATGACCGCCGAGGAAGCCCTGAGCTTCTTCGAAAATATTCCCCAGGCCGCCAGTCGGCTGCAAACCATGGTGGATGTGGGTCTGGGATACATTCGCCTGGGCCAAACGGCCCCCACCCTCTCCGGCGGCGAGGCCCAGCGCATGAAGCTGGCTTCGGAGCTGGCCCGCCGCTCCACCGGCAAAACCCTTTACCTGATCGATGAACCGACCACCGGCCTGTCGTTCTACGATGTGCACAAGCTACTGGACGTGGTGCAGCGCCTGGTGGACAAGGGCAACTCGGTGCTGATGATTGAGCACAACCTGGATGTGATTCGCTGCGCCGACTGGATTGTGGATCTGGGGCCGGAAGGGGGCGATCGCGGCGGTGAGCTGATTGCCGTGGGTACTCCCGAAGCTGTGGCCCAGGTGCCCGGTTCCTATACCGGCACATACCTGGCTAAGGTGCTGGAGCAACACCCACCTCTACAACAGACCAGCTCAGTTTCCTAGTACTCTACGGCAGAAATAAAACATCTATTTTCTCAGGCGACAACCCTTGTTTGTCCTGAGTTTTCCTTTCTGTCTTCTGCGTTGCGGTCTAGGCAGTCCTACCATTTTCAAGACAGGATAGATAGCAGCTAACTTTTTTCAAGGTTAAGCGATTGTTGTGTGTGTCAGTTCGTTGAGGATAGTGAAATTTCAGTAACTGACAGCTAAGTGAGAAGGCTAAAACTTGTAGGATAAATTTATAGGTACTAAAGCTCATTGAGTAGGTCTGGGTGCCTACCTGGTGCTGTGTGAGTCATAGGTTTTCTCTAACCAGCATGCGGCATTCAGCGATCTAGTTAGTTGGCATGTTTTTGTACTTCTTCAGACAAAAGTACCTGAATAAACTTCATCCCCATCCAGAAGGGGAGTTTTCCTGGAGGAAAATTATAGTCCCGCTCTGGACTTGGTGTAGCTTTCTTTGTGAGGTGCATTATGTCTCATCTCCCTCCCTCTCTCCACAACCACGTCGAAGCATTTGTTAGAGATATCAAAGTAGACGAAATTAAAGATGAGCAGGAAAGACTCAAGCAGCACTTAGGCGAAATTCAAAAAGAAATTGCGCTGACCCTGAAATCTCTCCACGTTCAAGCCTCCCCTCAAACTTCAAATGCCCCCTCTCCGAGTCGATCAAATTATCGCTACACAGTTCCTCTATGGCTCTTTACCCTAGTGGGGCTGTGGGCCATCGCGACAACGCTGGCTGTTGGTTTGGTTTTGGGCGATCGCCTGCCTCAAGAGGGCTTGAGGCCCAATGGTGGGCAAATTGAGTACCGAGTCGCTAGTTGACCATGCCGCTGGGGGAAACGCTATGATTGATGTACCCTGCAATAGTTGCCTTGGTTGAGCCCATGACCCTCACCACAGCCAAGTGGACTTTAGCTGACTACCATCAGATGATTAAGTCGGGCATTTTAGCCCAGCGTCGGGTTGAGCTATTGTGCGGAGAAATTGTCGAAATGGCACCCGAAGGGCCAGAGCACGCCTATCTGAGCGATGATGTAGGCAAATATCTTGCGGCTTTTTTAGGTGACTTGGCCCAGGTGCGCGACGGTAAACCTATCACCCTCGCCCCCAACTCAGAACCTGAACCCGATATTGCCGTTGTTCGCCCCCTGGGAGACGTCTATCGGCAGCGGCACCCTTACCCCGAAGATATTTTCTGGCTGATTGAGTTTTCCAACACGAGCCTGGCCAAGGATCTAACCCCCAAGCGCCAGCTTTATGCCACAGCAGGAATTCCCGAATACTGGGTGGTCAATCTTAGGATTCGACAACTGGTTATATTTCGTGAGCCCAGCCAGGGTGATTATCTTCACGAAGAAAAACTGAACCACGGCACTATTGCCTCGCTGGCTTTTCCTGATCTGGCCGTCTCGATCAACCGCTTGGTAGGACTGTAAATTTGGCCTTGCCCATAGGCGAAATTTCGTCCCAAAAGCCAATATCCATAATAAGAACGTGCCGTGACGGCTGACCCAAGCTTAACTCCCATTACCGAATACTTCGCCACCCGTGGCTGGCAGCCCCTCGCCTTTCAAGCCAAAACCTGGGATGCCTACCTGGCAGGTCACAGTGGGCTGGTGCAGGTGCCTACCGGCTCGGGCAAAACCTACGCGGCGGTGATGGGGCCAGTGGCCGAAATGCTCGCCACCCCCACCGAAGGCTTACAACTCCTCTACATCACCCCCCTACGCGCCCTGTCGCGGGATATTGAACAGGCGATCAAATTCCCCCTTGAGGCCATGGGCTGGGGCATCACCATCGAATCGCGCACGGGCGATACCAGCTCCGCTCGCAAGACCAAGCAGCTCAAGCAGATGCCGAATATCCTGATCACCACGCCGGAGTCCCTGGCGGTGATGCTCTCCTACAAGGACGGGGCTAAGCGGTTCAAGAATTTGCAGGCGGTGATTTTAGACGAGTGGCATGAGCTGATGAGTTCGAAGCGGGGCACCCAGGCGGAGCTGTGCGTCGGGCATCTGCGATCGCTCCAGCCCAGGCTCCGCACCTGGGCGATCTCCGCCACCCTGGGCAACCTGGAGGAAGCCGCCCAAACCGCCGTGGGCCTGGGCATCGAGCCGGTGATCATTCGCTCCGATCTGAAGCGTGCCACGGTGATCACCAGCATTCGCCCCGAGTCGGTGGATACCTTCCCCTGGGCGGGGCACCTGGGCCTGCGCATGTTTGAAACTCTGGTGGAGGCGCTGGACATGGAAAAATCTACCCTGATTTTTACCAACACCCGCAACCAGGCCGAGCGGTGGTATCAGGCGCTGAACTTTGCCCTGCCCGACGAGGGCGATCGCATTGCCCTGCACCACGGCTCCATCGATGTAAAAGAGCGGGAGGCGATCGAGGCCGGGGTGAAGTCCGGCGACATTCGGTGGGTGGTCTGCACCTCGTCCCTGGATCTGGGCGTCGACTTTCAGCCGGTGGAGCGGGTGGTGCAGATCGGCAGTGCCAAAAACCTGGCCCGACTGCTGCAGCGGGCGGGGCGATCGGCCCACGTCCCTGAGGGGACTTCAGAGGTGTTCTTCTTGCCCACCAATGCGCTGGAGCTGCTAGAGATTTCCGCCTTTCGCCGGGGGCTAGAGACCGGCGACATGGAGACCCGCCGCCCCCAGCACAAGCCCTACGACGTGCTGGTGCAGCACCTGGTTACCCTGGCCTGCGGCGATGGTTTTGAGCCAGAAACCACCCTGGCCCACCTGCGCCAGACCGTCGCCTACGCCGACCTCAGCGACGAAGAATACCAGTGGGTGCTGAATTTTATCGAGCATGGTGGACAGTGCCTGGGGGCCTATCCCCGCTACAAAAAAGTGGTGCGAGAGGACGGCCTTTACAAGGTCAGCGACCCCAAGCTGGCCCGCACCCACCGCATGGGCATTGGCACCATCACCTCCAACACGCCGGTCAAGATCGTCTACACCAACCGCAGAGAGATCGGCACCGTCGAAGAGTCCTTCGTGTCACGGCTGAAGCAGGGGGACGTCTTCTTCTTCGCCGGGCGGCAGCTGGAGTACTTTCAAATGAAAGATATGGTGCTCTACGTCAAAGCCACCAAGCGCAAGTCCACCGTAACCCCCACCTGGGGTGGCGGGCAGCTGGCCATCTCCGACACCCTCAGCCATCATCTGCGGCGAGAGGTGGAGTGGGTGCGTGGGATTATCAAAGAATCCACTAAGCCGACTGTTCTGGTTCAAGTGGAATCCTCTCTTGACAAGGCCCGATCCCCCCAGTCTTTTGCTTTAGACGATTCCTCCGATACCCCCCTTTTTAAGGGGGGCAGGGGGGATCCCAGGGGAATTGGCAACGCAAAAGAATCTGCCAACGCCGAAATCCTCACCATTGCACCCATTCTGGAAGCGCAGCAGCGGCTCTCTGCCCTGCCCAGCGCTGACGAGCTGCTGGTCGAGACCTGCAAAACCCGCGAGGGCCAGCACCTCTACGTGTTTCCCTTCGAGGGGCGATTTGTCCACGAGGGGCTGGGGTTCCTCTGGGGCTACCGCTTCGCCAAGCAAAAGACGGCTACCTTCACCATCTCCGTCAACGACTACGGCTTTGAAATCCTCGGCCCCAAGGGCTATCCTTACCAGGAGCTGTTCTCCAGCGACTTCTTTAGCCTAGAGAATTTAGAGGCCGACATTCGCGCCAGCCTAAATATCTCAGAGCTGACCCAGCGTAAATTTCGCGGCGTGGCCCAGGTGGCGGGGCTGGTTTTTAAGGGCTATCCGGGGTCGCGCAAGACCTCGAGTCAGCTCCAGGTGAGTACGTCGCTGCTCTACGAGGTGTTCACCAAGTACGAGCCCGACAACCTGCTGCTCAAGCAGGCCGAGCGCGAGGTGCTGCAAGATCAGCTCGAAACCCATCGCCTGACCCAAACCCTGGGTCGATTAGATCAACGTTCGGTGGTGTGGAAAGACACTCAGCGCCCCTCGCCCCTCGCCTTTCCATTGCTGGTCGAGCGACTGAACTCGCGGCTGTCGAATGAAACCTTGCTGGAGCGCATTCAGCGCATGAAAGACCAGTGGGAGAAGCGCTGAGTTGGGCTAGACCTGGACCGGCACCCCAGCGTAGGAGGATTCGAGGGCGCTGAGCTGGCTGACGATCGCAGCGATCGCCACGGGATTGGCGGGTTTCGTCGTCACCTCTCGCCCCAGCACCGTACAGCCCAGGTGAGCAAGCTGCTGCCGCATGGCCAGACACACCTTTTGACCGCCGCCGCCGCTGTGGGTGGCCAAAGCCACGGGGCGACCGTTGAACAGGGCGCGAAAGTCTTCGGTGCTGACCGACAGCCAGGCGATCGCATTACTCACCACCGGCGGAATAGAGCCGTTGTACTCCGGCGCGCAGATCACCATGCCCCTGTGCTGCTTCAGCGCCTGCTCTAGCCGGGCCAGCCCTAGGCCAAGGTTGTTTTCGCCCACCAGCGAATCGTACAGGGGCAACTGCAGCTCAGGCAGGCTAATCACCTCGGCGGCTATGCCCTGGGTGGCGGCTTCGGCAGCAAAGGCTTTGGCTAGCTCAAGATTGGTGCCGTTGGTGGCAGAGAGAATCAGCATTGGAGGTCGAAAATTAACACTAGTTTACAAACGGGTCGCGCCTTTAATCTACCATCGATACCGCTTTAACGACTGCTCAGGGCAGATGGTTATAGCAGCTAGCCGGGTAGGCTAGAGCTGCTCCAGCTCAGCATTGTCAGCGCAGCATCGGGCTGGGCTGGCCCTCTAGATTGGGCTCCGGGTGGCAAGGGCGGTGGGCTCGGCTTGGCCACCCACTCCAGATCGGGCCTACACTGAAGATTGCTCTGCTCTGTGACTGCCCCTGTCTGCGATCGCCATCCAGACTGCCCCCGTAGACCCACCGATCCGCCATGACCGCCACCGCCAGCCTACCCACCGACGACACCAAACGCCGCCCCGACAGCGACTGGCGGTTGTTTCTGCGCATGTGGCCCTACATCTACCAGCACCGCGCCGCCCTGGTGCCGCCGCTCATTTTGCTGGTGCCCCTGTCCCTGGCCAATGCCCTCCAGCCGGTGCTGATTGGTCAGGCCATTTCCCTGATTCGCCAGGAGCCCGTGATGGGGTTTTTACAGGGGCGGACCCTGCAGGGGGGGCTGCACCTGCTGGTCGGGCTGCTGGTGGTGACGGTGCTGATTCGCCTGTTGCTGGACGGGTTTCAGAGCTACCTGGTGCAGGCCGTCGGGCAGCGCATTACCGCTGACATTCGCACCGATCTGTTTAGCCACGTCACGTCGCTAGCGGTGCGCTTCTTCGATCGCACCCCCGTCGGCAAGCTGATTACCCGCATCACCAGCGACGTAGATGCCCTCGGGGATGTGTTTTCCACCGGGGCGGTGGGCATCATCACCGACGTGTTTTCGATCGCGGTGCTGCTGGTGGTGATGTTTACCATGCGGTGGCAGCTGGCCCTAATGCTGCTGGCCCTGCTGCTGCCGGTTACCTGGTTAATCATTTATTTTCAGCAGCAGTACCGCAAGGCCAACTACAAAGCCCGCGAGCACCTCTCTGAACTTAACGCCACCCTGCAGGAAAATGTGGCGGGCATCAACGTGGTGCAGCTGTTTCGCCGCGAGCGCTACAACGCCGAGGGGTTTCGCCACACCAACCAGAAGTACATCACCGCCGTTGACAAAACCATCTTCTACGACTCCGCCGTGTCCTCCACCCTGGAGTGGATTTCCCTGGTGGCAATTGGCGGGGTGCTGTGGCTAGGCGGCCTGCTGGTCATGCAGGAGGCTCTCACCTTCGGCACCCTGGCCACCTTTATCCTATTTGCCCAGCGCCTCTTCGACCCCCTGCGCCAGTTTGCTGACAAGTTCACCGCCATCCAAGCCGGTCTGACCGCCGTGGAACGCATTACGGACCTGTTTAACGTGCCGGTGGAAATTCGGGATCCGGAGAAGATCGGGGAAGGTGAGGGAGATGGGGAAGGTAGTGAAGATGGGGCAATGAGGTTTAGCGGAGACAACCGCAATGGGGCGAAGGAATCAATCAGTGAAGAGAACGGCAGCTCAGCCACTTTTCCCACCACCCACCCATCGATCTCCCCCACATCCTCATCTCCCTTATCGTCCTCACCCCATCATCCCCTCACCTCTTCATCTTCAAAAGCTTCCGAGATCCGCTTTGACCACGTTACCTTTGGCTACAAAGCTGACGAATACGTGCTGAAAGACCTCACCTTCACCATTCATCCCGGCGAAAAAGTGGCCCTGGTGGGGCCCACCGGGGCCGGTAAAAGCTCTATCATTCGCCTGCTGTGTCGTCTGTACGACATCAACCAGGGGGCGATCCTGCTGGATGGCGTCGACATTCGCGATCTGCCCCAGGCGGAGCTGCGCCGGCGCATGGCGGTGATTTTTCAGGATGGGTTTTTGTTCGCCGGGGATGTTAAGAGCAACATCACCCTGGGGGAGGACTATCCCCGGTCGGCGGTGATTGAGGCGGCTCAACAGACCAACATCCACGCCCTGATCGAGCAGCTGCCCCAGGGCTACGACACGGAGTTGCGCGAGCGGGGGACCAATCTCTCGGGGGGCCAGAAGCAGCTCCTGGCCTTTGCTCGGGCCGCCATTCGGGAGCCCGGCATTTTGGTGCTCGACGAAGCCACCGCCAACCTGGATGTGGGCACCGAGGCCATGATTCAGGAGGCCCTAGAGCGGCTTTTGGAGGGACGCACCGCGATTATTATTGCCCACCGCCTGTCGACCATTCGCAATGTCGATCGCATCCTGGTGCTCAAGCACGGGGAGCTGGTAGAGCAGGGCAGCCACGACGAACTGTTGGCCATGGAAGGGCTTTACTCCAGCCTGTACCGCCTGCAGCGGTTGGGGGTCTAGCGCCGGGGGATACCCTAGCGAAATGCCAAAGTTTTTACGGCGGGGCCAGGGCCTTTAGGATAGAGTTTGCCCAGGGATTAGATTCAAATAGGACGTAACTATGGCTAAGCAGTACGGGGGGCGATCGCCCATGACCAAAGCCCTTCTCTGGCTGACGGGCCTGGGCGGCCTGATGCCCCTGGCCCTGCCGGTGCTGGCCCTGACCGAATCCGTTGGCTCGAATGGCATTGACGCCCAGCGATTGCACAGCGCCCCCTATAACTTGACCGGCGAAAAGATTGCCATCGGTCAGGTGGAAATTGGCCGCCCCAGCCAGTTCGGCCTCGACAAAGTCGCCTCTGAGACCCTGCCGGTGATGGTGCGTCGGGTGCTGTTGCTCGACGGCTGGGCCGTGGCCGACGAGTACGTCGATGGTCATGCCGCCAACGTGGCCAGCGTCATGATTAGCCAAGACAAGACCCACACCGGCGTGGCCCCTGACGCCGCCCTCTACTCAGGGGCGGTGGGGCCACTCAGCGATCGCAGCGCCCAACCGGAGGAATGTCTGGCCTCCCAGGCTGTAGCCCAGCAGAACGGCGGCGATGTGCGGGCCATCAACTTCAGCTTCGGTGAACCCCTGGCCCGCGACCCCCGCCCCAGCGCCGTCCTCGACGGCAATGCCCTGCTCACCCAGTGCATCGACTGGTCGTCGCGGGTTCACGGGGTGCTGTACGTGATTGCGGGCAACCAGGGGCGCGGGGGCATTCCCATCCCCACGGATAACTTCAACGGCCTCAACATCGCCTACTCGCGCCAGGTGAACGGCCTTTTCACCAAAATTGATTCGTCTAATCTGGGCAGTGAGCCCACGGTAGTCCTTCAACAGGGCATTGCCCCCGAGACCAACGTTGGCCCTCGCCGGTCCATTACCCTGGTCGCCCCCGGCAGCAATATTGAGCTAATTGACCCCGATGGCGAACTGCGCACCTCTAGCGGCACCAGCTTTGCCTCGCCCCACGTGGTAGGCACCGTAGCCCTGCTGCAACAGCTGGTCGATCGCCAGTTTCGGGCCGGGGCCAATATGCCCATCACCGGTCGCAACCCCATGGTGATGAAGGCGGTGCTGCTCAACTCCGCCGACAAAATTCAGGATAGTGGCGACGGTCTGCGCCTGGGTATGAGCCGCACTCTGCTTGACAACGCCAACCAATCCTGGCTTGAGTCTGACGCCTATAGCGACCCAAACATTCCGCTCAACAAAGATTTGGGCACGGGCCACCTCAACGCCTACCGGGCCTACGAGCAGTTGGTGCCGGGGGCCTTTGGTCCCGACCAGGCCATTCCGGCCATCGGCTGGAACTTCACCGAACTTCAGCCCCCCGCTGGGTCGGGGGCGGTGCACGACTATGTATTTGAGGCCCCCCTTCAAGGCGGTAGCTACCTGGCGGCCACCCTGGCCTGGGAACGGGTGGTGGATCTGGTCGATGCCAACGGCAACGGCATCTATGACCTGGGCGAGGGCTTTACCGACCAGGGCCTCAACAACATGAACCTGTACCTGATGCCCGCCGATACCGACGATATTACTCAGAGCGTATGGTCGTCGGTGAGTGAGGTCGACAGCGTCGAACACATTTTTTATCAAATTCCGGAAACGGGACGGTACAAACTGAGAGTTATCTATCAGCAGCAAGTTAATGACGAACCGAGCCAGCCTTACGCCCTGGCCTGGTGGTCAATGCCTGCTCCCTAGGATCGCAGCGGGTGGGAAGGCTTAGGTGGCTCGGGCCAGGTCATCCCCAGCCTGGGCATTCCTAGGAGATCGCTCGATGCTCTGTTGGAGGCAAGCCCAGTGGTAGACTATGCCCTTGCGCTCAAATGCGCCCGTCTATGTCAGGAAATCTATCGCGACTTTAGCGGCCTACGATTTTCCGACTACCCCAATATCGATCCAGTGTTTGTGGAAAGCCAGGACAACGGCTTTACCGATACCCAGGTGGCGATTCTCAACGAGACCAACAGCGATCGCCTCTACGTTGTCTTTCGCGGCTCCGATAAATCCATCGACTGGATCAACAATTTCCAGTTTCGCCAACAGATCTACCCCTACGGCGACGGCAACAGCGAGGTGCAGTTTCACCGTGGCTTTATGATGGCCTACTTTGCGGTGCGCCAGCCTCTGCTCGAAGCCATGGAGAAGTTTGTCGGTCAGCAGGTGATTGTCACCGGCCACAGCCTGGGGGGCGCGCTCGCCACCATTGCTGCCCTAGACATTCAGTACAACCTGGGCAACCAGCGCGACCTCGACTTCGAGGTCTACACCTACGGCGCCCCCCGGGTGGGCAACCGCGCCATGGTCACGTCCTACAACGGTCGCTTGCCCAACACCAATCGGTTTATCTACGGCTGGGATGTCGTCACCCGCGTACCCCGCACCTGGCAGGGTTTCGACCATGTGGAGACCGCCCATACACTGGGCTCTCGCTGGACCTGGAAGGTACTCAGCCGGCGTTTTAGCGACCACTCCATCGAAGGCTATGTAGCTGGGATTGAGGCCGAACTGAAGGCAGCAGCCTGAGTTCACCTGTATTGATGCATTGGCCTATCTGGGGCGATCGCCCAGCTCCAGCGCCCTCCCTCTGCCGGAGAGCGCTGGAGCCCCACCCCTAGAGGCTGTCGGTCTTGCCGGTTTCAGCCTGGGTCGGCGGCGCGGTCACAGTGCTGTACCCCATCTGGGTAGCCATTTCCCGCAGCAGCGAGATCTGGGCCTGAAACTCCATGCCCTTGAGCTCCGATAAAATCTCCTGTACCGGACCAGCGGCCTCGTAGTGGTTGGGCATGGCCATAATGCGACTGCCGGACGAATCGCCCATCGCCTTGGCCCAGCCGTACCACACCAGCAGCTGGTTGTTGGCGCTCAGGCCACCGTAGCGTTGGGAAAGATCGCTCTGATCGCCCCTGACCACGGCCCGCATTGCTTCGAGCTGCTCTGACTCAGAGAGATCAAACATCTCAGTTACCAGGGACTCGGCCAGGGTTGGGTTCGCCGCCCCAGGAGCCGCGGGTGTAATGGAGCTGCCCATGGCTTCGTAGATGTAGTAGAGCAGGGCCAATTTATCATCGACTCCAAGGGCGTTGTAGCGTTGAAAGAGCGCCTCGGTCGATTGCTGAGTAATTTGCGTGGTTTGCGTTTTAGAAGCCATAGAGCTGTTCCGTTTCAACCGCCTCACTTTAGAGCCTCGCCCCCGCACCGGGCCTCGCCTAAAAGAGAGACCTGGAGATCCGTCGACGGTTAGAGTTGGAGGACAGGCCTTTGGTGGGGATGTCCTTGGTTGGGCCGTTTCTCCTGGCTAAAGCTATCTAGGGAGCGGGGGAGCAAGATGGGTAGTCAGGGGATCTGCGGGTTAATGGTGTACCGGGTGGCCAGGTTCCGACTTCGCTCAACCTTCAGTGATCGAGGACTGAGCGAAGTTGTTCGCTGGCGTCTCCCGCAGGGAGAAAGTCCGATCAGCGGGTACCTTATTTTCCGGCGAGTCCCTGATCGGAAATCCGATTGGGTAAACCCCGAGTCACAATCAGGAAACTCGTAGGGGCGTAGCATGCTACGCCCCTACAGGGCATCCAGTTTGGCGCGCTAGATCGCCTAGGCTACCGAGGCAGAATAGCTGGGCGCTGCCTCAAACCGACGGACCTGTCTGGCTTGCAGATACACATCCTGACCGGGCTGTAGGTCTAACTCGCGAAACTGGTCGCGGTTGATGTGGGCCGTAATCGGATGGCCGTTGTGGAGGGTAAGCTCCACGCGGATGGTCCAACCCAGGTGGGTCAGATGGTTGACGGTCGCCGGTACAGTGCCCCGCTGCTGGGTCAAAAAGATCTCAATATCGTGGGGCCGCAGAAACACATCGCCCGCTGTGGAGGCATCGTGGTGCAGCGCTGCCCAGGTTTTGTCGGCTGACAGCACGTTCACCGCCCCCACAAAGCTCATCACAAAAGGGGTAGCGGGGTTTTCGTAGACCTCGGCGGGGCTGCCAATCTGCTCTATTTGCCCCTGGTTCATCACCACAATTTGGTCGGCAATTTCCATCGCCTCCTCCTGGTCATGGGTGACAAAGACTGTGGTGACATGCACATCGTTGTGCAACCGACGCAACCAGTCGCGCAGGTCTTTGCGCACCTTGGCGTCGAGGGCCCCAAAGGGTTCGTCTAGCAGCAGCACCTGGGGCTCAATGGCCAGGGCTCGGGCCAGGGCGACCCGCTGGCGCTGCCCGCCGGAGAGCTGAGCGGGGTAGCGATCGCCCAACCCATCCATCTGCACCAGGTTGAGCAAGGTGTCTACCCGGTTTTTGATCCGCTCCTGGGGCCATTTTTGCAGCTCCAGGGCAAAGGCAATGTTTTTGCGCACGGTGAGGTGCCTAAACAGGGCGTAGTGCTGAAACACGAAGCCCACCTTCCGATCCTGCACCGTCTTATAGGTGGCGTCCTGGGCCGAGAGGTAAATGTTGCCCGTATCTGGTTGTTCTAGCCCAGCGATGACACGCAGCAGGGTCGACTTGCCCGACCCCGACGGCCCCAGCAGCGCCACTAGCGAGCCGCTGGCGACCTCCAGGCTGACGGGATGCAGTGCCTGAAAATCACCAAACCGCTTTGAAACCTGCTCCACCTTGATGCCCATAACTCTTGTCCTCCAAACCAGTGCTTAGCGCTACCTGCCGCCAGAAACCCTTTTGCTGTGCCGGTACAGGGGCCATGCTCAGGGAAAATGACGGAACAGAGAAGCAGAATCAAATCAAGATTAATCTCAAGTAAATTTGTTGTCAAGCCAAAAAATATTCAATTTGAATTTGAAATGTTTTTTGATTCACTCTCGAATTGAATGTGATACAGTTCCTAGGCAAAGCCGCTTGGCTTGCCGCATTTTTGGAGAATTCATCATGGCTTGGTTTCAATCACAGCAGCGCAAACACCCGGCCCCGTTAGGGACCTATGGGGCTGTTCGGTCCCTCTCCCGGCGAACGGTGCTGGGGTTTGTAGCGGGTTTGGGGCTGGCGGGGGCGATCGCCGCCTGCGGCACTGTGACGACATCAAATCCCGACGCGGCGACCGGGGAAACCGCCGCGGCTCCGGCCGAAAAAGTTGAGCTCACCCTGGTGTCCTATGCCGTCACCCAGGCGGCCTACGAGCAAATCATTCCGCAGTTTGTCGAGCAGTGGAAAGCGCAGACTGGCCAGGAGGTGGTGTTTAACCAGAGCTACGGTGGCTCTGGCTCCCAAACTCGGGCCGTGCTGGATGGCCTAGAGGCCGACGTGGTGGCCCTGGCCCTGGCCCTGGATACCCAAAAGCTTGAGGAAGGGGGCCTGATTGAACCCGGCTGGGAAAAAGCAGCCCCGAACGATGGGATCGTTCACAAGTCGGTGGCGGCCCTGATTTTGCGAGAGGGCAACCCCAAGAATATCCAGGGCTGGCAGGACCTCGCCCGCGACGATGTGCAAGTCGTCACGGCCAACCCCAAAACCTCCGGCGGTGCCCGCTGGAACTTTATGGCCCTGTGGGGACTCAACACCCAGACCGGCAAGGATGACGTGGCGGCCCTCGACTTTACCACCCAGGTTTTTAGTCACGTCCCCGTATTGCCTAAGGACGCCCGCGAAGCGACGGACGTGTTTTATCAGCGGGGCCAGGGCGACGTGCTGATCAACTACGAAAATGAGGTGCTGCTGGCGGCCCAAAACGGCGAAGTGCAGCCCTACATCATTCCCGAGGTGAATATTTCCATTGACAACCCCATCGCCGTAGTCGATGCCAATGTCGATAAACACGGTACCCGCGAGGTCGCCGAGGCGTTTGTGGCCTTTCTGTTTACCCCCGAGGCCCAGCGCGAGTTTGCCAAGGTGGGCTTTCGCCCCGTCGACCCCGGCGTGGCCGCAGAGTTTGCCGACCAGTATCCCAAGGTAGAGACCCTGTTTACGGTAGCTGACCTGGGGGGTTGGGATGTCGTGCAGGAGAAATTCTTCGCCGATGGGGCAATTTTTGACCAGATTCAGTCAAAGGTCGGCAAATAAAACCCTTTAGCCGAGACTGCTGCTGCGATCGCCGCCCAAATCCACTACTGCTGCGCAACACTGCCCACCGAGGAGCTCAATCCCTATGGCATTACTTCAACCCCCGGCCCCCAGGGGCCTTTGGTACTCGATTCGCCATGCCTCCTGGCCCTGGCGGGTCACCTGGCTATATCTCACCCTGTTTTTGTTTTTGCCCATTGCTGCTCTCATTCTCAAGGCCGTTACCCTCGACCCCCAGCAGATTTGGCGCATTGCCACTGACCCCGTAGCCCTGTCTACCTATAACGTCACCTTCATAACCGCCCTGGCCGCCGGGCTAATCAACGGCGTGGCCGGGTTAGTGATTGCCTGGGTGCTGGTGCGCTACGAGTTTTTGGGCAAGCGCCTGCTCGACGCTCTAATCGACCTGCCCTTTGCCCTGCCCACGGCGGTGGCGGGGCTCACCCTGTCAACCATCTACAGCACCAACGGCTGGATTGGGGGATGGCTAGAGCCCTTTGGCATCAAAATCTCCTTCACTCGCCTGGGGGTGTTGGTGGCGATGATCTTTATCTCCCTGCCCTTTGTGGTGCGGACGGTGCAGCCGGTGCTGCAGGACCTGGAGCCAGAAATGGAAGAGGCCGCCTGGTCCATGGGTGCCTCCCAGTGGCAGACCTTTTGGCGGGTAATTTTGCCGCCGCTAATGCCCGCCATTCTGACCGGGGTAGCCATGGGGTTTTCCCGCGCAGTGGGGGAATACGGCTCGGTGGTGATCATTGCGGGCAATATCCCCTTTCAGGATTTGATTGCGCCGGTGCTGATCATTCAGCGCCTGGAGCAGTTTGACTACGCCGGGGCGACGGTGGTGGGCACCGTGCTGCTGCTGATTTCCCTGGCGGTGCTTTTAATCATCAACCTAATTCAAGCCCGAGGGAGGCAATTCTATGGCTAATTATTGGGTCAACCGGGCTGGCGCTGACGACCGATTGGCGGCTTCGCCCCCATTTCCCTGGGGCAAGGTGGTACTGATTGCCTTTGTGTTTGGCTACCTGGCCCTGGTGCTATTGGTCCCGGCGCTGAACGTATTTATCCAGGCGCTGAAGGCGGGCCTGCCGGGGCTGTGGGAAACCTTTACGGACAAGTCTTTTTTAAATGCAGTGAAGCTAACGGTGATGGCTACGGTAATTACGGTGCCGCTAAATACGGTGTTTGGGCTGTGCGCGGCGATCGCCCTAGCCAACAAAAACTTCCCTGGGCGCTCCCTCCTGATCAGCATTATTGACCTGCCCTTTTCGATCTCGCCGGTGGTGGCCGGTCTCATGCTGGTGCTGCTGTTTGGCCACCGCGGCTGGTTTGGACCGCTGCTAGAGGCCGGGGGAGTCAAGATTGTCTTTGCTCTACCCGGCATCGTGATGGCGACCATCTTTGTCACCATGCCCTTTATTGCCCGCGAGGTGCTGCCCGCCCTAGAGGAACACGGCACCGAGCAGGCGGAAGCGGCGGCCACCCTCGGGGCCAGTCCGTGGCAGACCTTCTGGCGAGTCACCCTGCCATCCATTCGGTGGAGCCTGATCTACGGCCTAATTTTGTGCAACGCCAGGGCCATGGGGGAGTTTGGCGCCGTCGCCGTGGTCTCGGGCAACATTGTCGGCAAGACCCAAACCCTGCCCCTGTTCATCGAAGAAGCCCACATCCAGTACAACACCCAGGCCGCCTACGTCGCCGCCCTGCTGCTGGCCAGTCTGGCGATCGTCACCCTGGTGCTGAAATACCTGCTAGAACGCAATGCCAACCGTCAACATAGGAGCCATTGAGCCTCCCTCCGGCGGCCCATTTCTCCCAAACTAGACAACCTTCAGTGGATTAAGGACAGCGATTAGTATGGCGTCTATCTTGCCCCGTAACAGTCTTGATACCCTCCGCATTAAGGAGCCTGAGAGCCTTGTGCAGGCCCATGTCAAGGTGCGCATTCCCAAAGCCCGTCACCCTGACCCCGTTCTTTCCAACCTGATTAATCGCTACGACCTCAAGGTCAACATCCTGGGTGCCCTGTTAGGTGCCAACGGCCAAGAGGACGGCTGGTTTGATCTACAGCTCAACGGCAGAGCCGTGACCCTCTACGCTGCCCTGCTTGACCTGGTTGAGCTAGATGCCGACCTCTGGTTCGACACCGACGCCGACGATGGCTATTAGCGGCTTCCATCGCTTCGTCAGCGCCTGGCCTGATGTCGTCCGTGAGCGTTTTCAGGTATCAACCTGCTGTAGGCTCTAGCTATTATCCAATATCCTCTAGAGTCCGCAGGTGGGGATGAAAGACAACCCTCAGAACCAGATGAAGCTGTCTCAGCTGCGAATCTTAGTGGCCGTGGCGGAGCAGGAGACCTTTAGCGATGCAGCCCTACACCTGGATATGTCGCAGTCGGCGGTCAGCCATAGCATTTCAGCCCTGGAGGATCACCTGGGGGTGATGCTGTTTTCCCGCGGTCGGTACGGGGCGCGGCTGACTCCGGTGGGCGATCGCATCGTCAACCACGCCCGCACTATCCTGCAGCAGGCCGAGGCGATCACTCAGGAGGCAGAGCTAGCTCGGGGGCTGAAGGGGGGACAGGTGCGGATCGCCTCCTTTCGGAGCATTGCCATTCATCTGCTGCCCGATGCGATCGCCCAATTTAAACAGCATTACCCCGATATTGCCGTCAACCTCAGCGAGCACGACAACTATCGCCAGGTCGAAAAAGCCCTCCGGGCTGGCCGCGCCGACATTGGCTTTACCCTGCTGCCCACCAGCGACGAGTTCGACACCTGGGAAATTCTTGAAAATGCCTACGTGGCGCTGTTCCCGCCTGCCTTTAAACCCGCCGGTGCGCAGATCACCTGGGCAGAGCTGGCCCAGCATCCGCTGATTATGCCCCCCGCCGAGCGAATTATGATGCGCGATGTCTACGACCATGTCCAGGCCCACGGCTACCGGCTCAACGTGGTCTCTGAAGTCGAAACCGATACCACCATCGTCAATCTGGTGGCCCAGGGCTTGGGAGCGACTATTTTGCCCCGTCTAGCCGCCGAGCCGATTCCGCCCCAGGTGCAGGTGTTTGCATTGCCAGTACCCTTGGTGCGGGTGATTGGGGCCGCCGTACTGGGCGAGGCCCTGCACATGCCTGCCATTTACGCCTTTTTGGACGTGCTCAAGGCCTTGGGCCAATCCATGACCGCCGAGTCAGCCCCAGTCCCTACCCCCACCCAGGGCTAGCCCCAGTCCTCGGGTGCGCCTCAGGAGGATTGCCTAGACCGGTCGGCATTAACCTCTCCGTTGCCCTGGTCGCGGGCTTCGGCTCCGCTCAGCCCTCGGTTATTTTCAGGGCAAATCCGAATCGCATAACCCCGATTCCAAATAGAAGGCTTGCGTAGGGGCAAACGGTGTTTGCCCAGCCCAACCGGGGGTAGCCAAGGCGGATTCAGTATTAGGGGATTTCTGGGCAAGAAGATACCCGAAGGGAGGAGCGATCGGGTCAAGGCCGTAAATTTTCGGTGTGGCGCAGCGCCCTAAAAAGAAAGCCCGCCCTCTTAGGAGAGCGAGGCCATGTCATGTCTGAATTGAAGGTTGAAGCGTTGAGGTACAGATTACCTATTGACCTGGGCCAAACCCCTTGCTCATTTCCAGGCCAAAGCTAGCCAAGCTTTCGGGCGTCCAGGTATCGCGGCAGGGAGTAGGTTTGACCAGGCCAAAATCCAGGCCTAGGGCTTTGGTCAGCCAGAGGCTGAGGTGGGTGAGTTGCTGGGTTGCCCAGGCTTTGAACGCAGCCATAGTAGTATCTCCAGGTTCAGGAGTTAGTAGAATGCATGGCCTTTTTGCCACTCCCTAATCCTATAGATACCCACGGCAGGCTACAAAAAGTAGCTTGCATCCTTCCATGAGCAGCTTTGATAAAAGCTACTCCGCCAGCTTGTAGAAAAGTATCTGTTGCAAAGTAATACAACCTTGTTTTCAACAGAAATTAACGCTAAAATGTAATAGTAAATACAGAAAACAAGTCGCTCATCCCCTGTGTAGGCACAGGTCGTTAGCGACGGGGCGGAAGTAGAGATTTTCCTCGAAGGAACGCACCCCACCATTCTTTGCCTTGGGAGATGAACTGAATTATGAACACTGCTCTTGTTGCCGGCCTTGAAATTATTGCTGCTGTTACGGTTATGACCCTGATAGTATGCCCAATGCTGCTGTGGGTGCTGCCCGATCGCCGCATTCATCCCGCTAGCTAGCTCTAGCCGGATTGCGGGTGTCCAGGGTTACCGGCCAGTGAGGCTGACAGCCCTGGGGGGTCACCCGGTTGCTATCTTCGTCAATCGATGAAAAAAGGGGATGGATCGCAAGATCCATCCCCTTTTTTATGGTTAGTTTGGGCTCAGCCCTATTCCCCGGTTTGCTGGAGATATACCACCAGAGCATCGGCCATGACCTGAGCCATGGGTCGGCCCTCTCTGTCGGCGGTGGCCTGGAGCGTCATGAACAGATCGTGGGAGATGCTAAGCCGGTGGCGGCCCTCCTTGGTGTGGCTGGGGGTGTACTGGTCGGGGTTGTAGATCGCCGCAAACTGGCGCAGGGCCTCAAAGCCAACGCGATCGCAAAAATCCCCAAAGCTCTCCCCCTTTTTGCGCCCATCTCTGAAAAACACAAACAGCGGCTCCAGTGCCGTCTCCAGGTCGTTGTCATGGAGACGCTCCAGGTAGGGGCGGGCCAGCCGGGTCTGGTTGGGGGAACCCCCCAGCCACACCTGGTACGACTCCGGGGCACTGCCCACAAAGCCCAGCTCCGCCATGTAGGGACGGGCGCAGCCGTTGGGGCAGCCGGTCATGCGCACCACAAAGTGCTCGTTCTGTAGGCCCAGTTTCGTCAGCAGGGCGCGCAGCCGACCCAGCACCGTGGGCATAATCCGTTCCGACTCCGTCACCGCCAGGCCGCATAGGGGCAGAGCAGGACAGGCCATGGCGTAGCGCACCAGGGGGTCTAGCTCCGTTTCCTTAGCGACGCCATGGCGAGCTAGAATCGCCTGAATCTCAGCCCTATCTTCGGGCTTGACTTCATAGAACAGGACGCTTTGGTTGGGGGTGACCAGCATGGGCAGACTAAACCGCTGCACAATCTCCTTGAGGGCAGATTTCAGTTGCAGTCCCTCGCGGTTCAAAATCCGGCCATTTTCGATCGGCACACCGACAAACCAGCGCCCATCCCCCTGCTCGTGCCAGCCCAGGTAGTCAAAAAAGGTCCACTTGGGCAGTTTTTTAAAGGGCTTGAGGGGCTTGCCCAGGTAGGTTTCCACCTGTTGGCGAAAGCGCTCGACGCCCCAGTCGTTAATCAGGTATTTCATCCGGGCGTGGCGACGGTTATGGCGATCGCCGTAGTCGCGCTGGGTAGCCACGATTGCCTTCATCAGGTCGTAGACATCGGCTTTATCCACATAGCCAATTTCGTCGGCGACGCGGGCAAAGGTTTCTTCCTTGTTGTGGGTGCGGCCCAGGCCACCCCCGGCCAGCACGTTAAAGCCCTTCAGCTGTCCCGCCTTGTCGGTGATCACCACCAGGGTGACATCGTGGGTGTAGGCATCGATGGAATTGTCGCCGGGCACCGTCACCGCACACTTAAACTTGCGGGGCATGTAGTGGGTGCCGTAGATCGGCTCCGGGTTGTTGTGGACGATGGTGCCGTTGCCGTTGCGCTGGCGGGCTGCCACCACGTCGGGGTGCTCCTCGGCGGTGAGAAACTTCTCGCCATCCAGCCAGATTTCGTAGTAGGCCTCGGTCTGGGGCCGCAGCAGGTCGGCAATGTTGTTGGCGTACTCCTGGGCCAGCAAATACTCGGGCCGGTTTTTGTAGGGAGCCGGCGGAGCCATCACGTTGCGGTTGAGGTCGCCGCAGGCCCCCAGGGTAGAGCCCAAGCTACGCACGATCGCGCCAATGGTCGCCTTGAGGTTTTGCTTCAGAATGCCGTGGAGCTGAATGCCCTGGCGGGTGGTGGCCCGCAGGGTGCCGTTGCCGTACTCGTCGGAGAGGCGATCCAGCGTCAGATAAAGCTCTGGGGAGATATACCCACCCGGGTTGCGGGTGCGCAGCATCATTTGGTAGTCCTTTTCCTGGCCCTTAGCGCGGTTATCGCGGTTGTCCTGCTGGTAGGAACCGTGAAACTTAAGGATTTGAATGGCCGGTTCAGAGAAGTGAGTGGTGTCTTGCAATAGCTCACTGGCCACGGGCTCGCGCAGGAAATGGCTGTTTTCTTTAATCCCCTCCACCTTGGAGGGGGTCGGCCCAGGGGCGGCGGGGGTAGGTTTAATGGGAGTCTGAACCATAGCGGCAGGCAAATACTCTACAAAAACAAAAAATCAGGCAACGGCACCACCGGAGATGGGCTATATCCTGAGGTCAGCGGGCAGTGGCAACCTCATATTCCCCGGTAACTTGGTCGGAATTGTGGTGAATGCCTTATTTATCCTACCACCGGATCCAAAAAAACTGGTTCCTTGCCAACGGAAGTTCACAGTCTCAGTCGCGGCGGTTATGGCGCCATCGCCCTATCGGTTAGGCCATCTTTACCCCCATGCCCTGGAGGGCTGGCCATCGGTTAGGGGGCGGCCCAGGGTAGGCCAGTAGTGGGACGGGGCTATCAAAGGGCCGCCAGTCACTGGCAGCGAGTTCAGCGGCACTGCCCAGGGTAGACTGTTGCCCCAGCCGCAGAAGCATTACGATAGAGCCACCCCTGCAGGAGGCCCTATGCCCAACGCCATTATGTACCAGGAAGATATGTACGTTGTGCTGTTGCCCGGCGCGGCGGAGGAGTTTTTGACTCCAGACGAACTGCTGGAGCGTCTGGGCGGGCTATTGGGTGAGCGTCAGCACGACCTGCCCCGTGACCTTCAGCGTTTTAGCACCGTAGCCGAACAGGCCCGGCACCTGCGCGACACCGCCTGCGAGCTAGAGCTCAGCCCTGGTGAAGCCCTGCAGTGGTATGTGGTGCGGCTCGAGAAGTAGGCCATGGTGCCAACAGCGGTTGGGTTTGTCGGTTGGAGGCCAAGGGCGTCGCTGGCCTAAGCAGTGCCTAGACCAGATCGCGGCAGCAGGCGCGATCCGAAGGATATAGGATAAATCCTATGGGGCGTGGATCTGGAAAGATCGCATCGACGCAGGAATGTTTTTAGATTGTTCTATTTCCTCCGGAGTAAGGACTCCTCTGCTATGACTTCTTTACTGCCCATTCCTGATTTTTTTGACGCCGCTAAGGTGGGTGAGGTGTGGCGGGTGCCCTACCAGCAGCGGGCCGCCGAGGCCAAGGCCTGGGCCTCGGCCCACGGTCTTACCCCTGCAGCGACCGATCGCCGCCGCCTCTGTCTGCTGCTGATTGACGTCCAAAATACCTTCTGCATACCAGGCTTTGAGCTGTTTGTGGGCGGGCGCTCGGGCCGGGGCGCGGTGGACGACAATCAGCGCCTGGGGGAGTTTATCTATCGCCACCTGGGGCAGATCACCACGATCACGGCCACCCTCGACACCCACACGGCGATGCAGGTGTTTCACCCTGAGTTTTGGGTCAATCCCGCGGGGGAAACCCCACCGCCCATGACGCTGATCCACTACGACGATGTGGTGCAGGGCAAGTGGCGGGTCAACCCTGCGATCGCCGCCAACCTATCCTCCCCCCGCGATTTGCAGGAGTACGCCCTGCACTACACCAAAACCCTCGACGACCGCGGCAAATATCCCCTCACCATTTGGCCCTACCACTCTATGCTGGGGGGTATTGGCCACGCCCTGGTGCCCGCCATCGAGGAGGCCTGCTTTTTTCACGCCCTGGCCCGCCAGAGCCAGACGCGTTTTGAGCTCAAGGGCAGCAACCCCCTAACCGAGAACTATTCGGTGCTGAGCCCAGAGGTGATGGAGGATGGGCAGGGACAGGCGATCGCCAAAAAAAATACCCCCCTGATTCAAACCCTGCTGGAGTTTGACGGCGTGATCATCGCCGGTCAGGCCAAGAGCCACTGCGTCGCCTGGACAGTGGCCGACCTGCTGAGTGACATTCAGGCCACCGATCCCGCCCTGGCCCAGAAGGTCTACCTCCTCGACGACTGTAGCTCCCCCGTCGTGGTGCCCGGCGTGGTGGATTTCAGCGACCAGGCGGAGGAGACCTATCAGCGGTTTGCAGCGGCAGGCATGCACCGGGTGCGCTCATCGACCCCCCTGGCGGAGTGGCCAGGGCTGGGGTAGGGCTATTGCTGACAAGATCTGCGGGTGGCGCGATGCCGAGAGCCCTAGGTCCCGAATAGAGACGACAACAGGGGTAGCACAAAAGCGGCGACGAGGCCACCCAGCACCACGATTTCAACAGCCTTAAGTGGGGTATTTCGAGAGTTCATCGGCTCGATGGATTAAGCAGCAGGACTTCAAATCCTAACGCCCAACTCGGTTGCGCAGCATCTGCACCTTGGTGCGGATGTAGCCGGGCCAAAGCCGGGGCGACTCTTCAGGGCGATAGCTGGCCTCTACCACCGAAAGCAGTAGAGGAACACCTCCCACCCTTAGACTCATCGCAACGTGAGCCACCAGGGTCACAAGCAGCACGAGCCAGGCCGTTAGGTGCAGGTTGTACCAAAGGTGGTGGGTTTCACCCGCGGGCAGCCAGGCTTCTTGCATCATTCTGCCGGTGACTGCGGCGAGGGTGCCGGCCAAAAGCATAGCCGTATTGAGCAGGCGCTGAAGGTTTATCCACCATATCGGGCGACCAATTTGATGGGTCAGACAGGGCAGGGCATCAGCAAACATAAGCCGCCGCCGCCCCCAATAGAAACTGTAGATAGCTAGGGTAGAAAACATCAATAAAAAGAACAGCCCAAAGGTACCGTGAATGCCTTGGACATCTGGCAGACTAGGCAAATTCAAGCCCCCGAAGCGGCGATCATAGGTGTTGTAAACCCAAAACCCCGTTATCAAAGCGGCGATCGCTAGTAACCCGCTAATACTATGCAGCAGCCTAAACATCAATGGCTGGTAAGGAACCACCTTCGACATTGCCAATGCTAATCCTGAATAATTAGGTTTACTCAAAACCCATCATAGGCGATGGTGAGACAATATTGTTCCATGGCCACAAAATCTAGAATATGAATAAAAAATGAAAAATCAGCACTCTAAAAAATGATCAAATTATGAAAAAAGATCGATATTTGCTCTTGATAAAAACAGTGTTTTTACTTTTATTTAGCTCCTCTAGCGCCTCAAAGCATGATAGTATTCTAACTACTGAAGGGGAGTAGTTCCAGGCTTCCATAGCCTAAATGTCTGAGTCAACATACTGGCGATGAGCCTGGTTCAGGCGGCGAATTAGCGCTTTTTAAGGATCGACAAGCGATTGACAAGCGGCTAATTCGCAAGCAAGACCTTCACTGAGTCCACAACTGCTGTGGGTTTGGTGGGGTCTTTTTAAGTGTCCGCCGTGCCCGCTCAGGCCCTACATTACTGGAGAGGCGCATGCACCCGCTAACAGGATTTACCGCCGGTTTACTGCTGATTACCCTGTCTGAGCTGGGGGATAAGACCTTTTTCATCGGCATGATTTTGGCCACGCGGCACCCCCGCCGCTGGGTGTTTGTGGGGGTGACCGCCGCTCTTTTTGTCATGACCGTGCTGTCGGTGGCCCTGGGCCGGGTGGTAACGGTTTTCCCTGAGCGCTACGTGCAGGGGCTGGCGGTGGCACTGTTTCTAGGCTTTGGGCTCAAGCTACTGTACGATGCCAGCCGCATGGCCGGGCCGGGCCATCTGGAGGACGAACAGGCCGAAGCCCTAGAGGTGGTCGAAGAGCGCGAAGCCGGGGTGGGCCAGTGGTCCGTCAAAATGGTGCTGGTCGAGGCCTTTACCCTCACCTTTGTAGCCGAGTGGGGCGATCGCACCCAGTTTGCCACCGTTGCCCTGGCGGCGGCCAACCATCCTGTGGGGGTGGTGCTGGGGGCAACCCTGGGCCACGCCATCTGCGCCGCCATCGCCGTCGCCTGTGGCAAGCTGATCGCCGGGCGCATTTCTGAGCGGTGGCTGACGGCGACGGGGGGGCTGCTGTTTTTTATCTTTGGAATCGTAACTGCGCTCCGGTAGAGATGCCCCAGCGCCTTATCTAAGGCTCATACCAAATCCGAATTACATAACTCCGATTCCCAAAAGGCCAAACCGTAGGGGCGAATCGCATTCGCCCTTCTGAATCGGGGGTAGACAAACAGGATTTAGTCCCAGGACCAATTGAGGGCGCTGGGACTCCCTACTGGGTGACGCCCCGCAGCACCGCCTCACCGTCAATAAACTCCAGGCCATCGAGGCTGAGGCCGGCCTGGGGCAGGGCCAAGTTGATTTTTTCGCTCAGCTGGGCCGGTTCCAGGCCCGTCAACCGCGCCACATCCGCCAGGGAAAGATTGACGCGGCCAATCTGCACGCGGGTGTCATCGCCCAGCACCAGGCGACCATTGTCGATGCGGGGGCTGCCCTCAATGCCGATGTAGAGGGGGCGATCGCCCAGCATGGGCACCGTACTCAGGGCTGTTTCGAGGGCTTGGCGGGCCTGGGGCGGCAGGCTTTGGGTGGGCAGGTCGGCGGGGTTGATTACCAGGCCGCCGGCAACGCGATCGCCTGTGATCGTGGCATTCAGGCTTTCGGCCGCGGACAGCAGCGGTGCCGCCTGAGGGGTTTGGGCTAAGCCCTGCCTAAGCAGCTGGGTGAGTTCCGTCTCGGTGAGGGAAATCTCAACCCGATTATTGTCGCCGTAGCGCACCCCCTGGCCGCTGGCTAGCTTGTCCCGCAGCAGGTTGCCGCTGCTGGTGCTCAGGCTTTGGGCCACGGCGGTATCGGCCCGGCTGGCGCTGTACCAGATGGGTAGGGCCGTGGCCCGGTTCCAGTAGAAGGCCGTGGCGGCGGCGGCTCCGGCGGTCAGGCCCACCACCAGCGATAGCACCAGTACAACAACCCGTTTCGCCCCCATGCTGTGAACCCTCCCGCTGATTCTGTTGAGCCAGTGTAGCTTGCCCAACCAGGCTAGCAAAAACCTGCTCGGACGATTGCGGTAAACATCCTAAAGTGGCCTATGGTTATAGGTGCAAAGACGTAGAGATACAGACAGCATGGGCACGAGATACCGGGGCATGCGACTGGGGCAGCGAGTTGTGGCCCTGTTTGCGATCGCGCTACTCACCTTTGGCCTGGGCAGCTGCGCCAAGCCCATTCAGCCCACGGAGCTGCTGTCAGAGCCCACCCCTGCCCCCAACCGCCTGACTGGCCAGATCGCCGAGGTGTCTCCCCCCGAAACCTTGGAGACCCTCAAGCAGGTGATCGACGCCTACACCCCCCAGGTGCGGATTCTCAGCCCCCGCCCCGGCGAAGTCCTCAACGACACCACCGCAACGGTGCGGCTCCAGGTGCGCGGTCTGCCGCTGTTCCAAGACGAGACCTGGCAGCTCGGCCCCCACCTGCACCTGCTGTTAGACAACGAACCCTACAAAGCGATCTACGACCCGTCAGAACCCCTGGTGTTTGAGGGGCTGGCCCCCGGTACCCACACCCTGCGGGTGTTTGCAACGCGACCCTGGGATGAAAGCTTTAAGAACCAGGGGGCCTTCGATCAGCGCACCTTCCACGTCTACGCCCCAACCCCCCAAAACGAGGTCAACGCCAAGGCCCCTCTACTTACCTACAGTGCCCCCCAGGGCACCTACGGCGCCGAGCCGATCCTGCTCGACTTCTACCTCACCAACGCGCCTTTGCACATGAGCGCCCAGGCCGACAACGACGACCTACACGACTGGCGCATTCGCTGCACCGTCAACAACCAGAGCTTTGTGTTCGACCAGTGGCAGCCCATCTGGCTGAAGGGCTTCAAGCCAGGCCGCAACTGGGTACAGCTCGAGCTGATCGACGAAGCGGGTAACCCGATCGACAACCGCTTCAACAACACCGTAAGGGTGATTGACTACCAGCCCGGCGGCACCGACACCCTTTCCCAGCTGGTGCGGGGGGAGCTGGATATCCAGGCGATCGCTGGCATTATCGACCCCACCTACGTGCCCCCGACCCCAGCCCCTGAACCGATGGCGGAATTAGAGGACGAGTCAGCTCCGGAGGATCTGACCGGTCCGGCCAAAGCTTCCCCCCAGTCTGACGAACCCCAGTCTGGCGAACCTCAGCCTGGCGAACCCCAGTCTGACGAACCTCAGCCTGGCGAACCCCAGCCAGTGCCCAGCCTAGAACCTGTCCCCCTCAAACCTCTGCCCTCGGAGGCCGATCGCCAGGACATTCCCCCTCTCGACGAGCTGGACGCTGAGGCCAAGCAGAACCCATTTCTAATTCCAGAGCAGCCGGTGCCGCTCGACCCTGGGTTGACGCCGACCGAGGATGTTGACCCCGAAGATAGCCAGCCTGAAGAGTCAAATCCCTTAGAAAAAGAGCCTGATTCTGGGGATGAGGCGATCGTGGCACCGGCAGAGCCTAGCCCGGAACCGCCCCTCTTAACCGCCCCGGATACCATACCCGCCGCCGCGCCATTGTTGCCCAAGGCCAGTGCGGAGCCCCCGCCGCCGGCCCCGGCGGCAAAAGGGCTAATGGACCGCTTTAGGCAGTGGCGCGAGAAATCTGTTCCCGGTCAATCTGCCCCACCGGAGTTATCCAGGCCAGGGGCCATCGACTCTACCGCCCCATCCTCTCCCGAGAGTCGTCTCAACAGCGTCCCTCCCGATCGCATTCCTAGCCCCGGAGTGTCTAGCCCCAACAGCGCCACGGCGCTTGAGAAGACGACAGAAGACGAGCCCACCCCGGAACTTCCTGAGCTCACCCCCGAGCTGCCCGAGCCCTTTGGCCTAGAACCCTACCTCACCGAACCGCGGTCATTGCGGGCTCCCCTCCCGATCGATCCAGCGCCCGCTTCCGACCAAGCGCCGGTCGAGCTCCCTCGCATTGAAATGGCCGACCCCCTTCCCGAACAACCCGAAGTTGCCCCGCGCCCCCCAGAAGCTAGCCCCAAGCCGCTGGCACCCCTGGTCCCGGAAGCCCGTCCCTTCATCTAGGGGCCTACGGCTAGCGTCCTACTTCACCAGCCGCAGGGTGAGGGGGTAGCGATAGGCGATTCCTTCGTTGGCTTTAACCGCGGCCACAATAGCAAAGACAAGCCAGGCTACGCCCAGCACCGCCAGCATCAGAAAGCCCACAATAACGAGGATCAAGACCGCTGATATCAACCCGTAGATCGTCATGGAGATATTGAAATTGAGCGCCTCTTTGGCCTGATCGTTGACGAAGGACATTTCATCGCGTTTGACTAGCCAGATAATCAGCGGGCCAATAATATTGCCGAAGGGAATTACAAAGCCGGACAGGGCGCTGAGGTGGGCAAGCATAGCCCACATGCGGGATTCTGGGTTGGAGTCGAGCTGATTCATGGCAGTGGCAACGTTGTTTCATCTGCCGCCAAACTAACTCAAAAAGCAGGATAGAGTCTCTATCCTGCTTACAAAATGTAGTATTCAGATGTAGCATCCTGAACGAAAGTTTCCTTCAACCCTGCCTCCAGGCCGAAGTCACTGGTAGAGCTTGCCTAGAGACCATGGGGAGGCGAAATCGATGGAAGGAGGTCAAGAGATAGCCACTGCGCTCAGGATATGAGTCACTACAACCGCCAAAACTAGGGAGGCACAATGGCGTATAGTCAGTGCCCGGTAAGGTGATCCAGGATGTTCCAACCGATTTGGCGCTGACTATACTGACGAAAAGCTTACTCCTCGTCGTCCTCCTCGTCGCTGGGGTAGACAAAGCTAGCCGACCGACCGGTGAGCACCGACTTGCCTAGGGACATGGCCTTCTGAGCCTGGAGCGCTGCGGTGCGCTTCCAGGTAGCACGACGCTGGTCGCGCTTTTGTTTGGAGGTTTTCTTCTTGGGAACCGCCATGACAGCAATACTTTAAACTTCACAACCTATCAATAATAGGTTAAGACGGGCATTTGGTGCAAACCAATAGAAAATTGTTCCGGTATGGCAAGGAATCTGAGCGTTAGGACATATTGCTGTCGGAAATCCTCTATGCCAAGGGCCGATAGGCAAAGGTGCCCTCACTAGCCCAACATCCGCGATAGCTTGCGGGGTGGACGCCATTACCTACAAAGCGATCGCCTATTGCCCCGTCATCCCCCATCGGTCGCCCTGACCCTAACCGCGATTTCCCCGCTTGCGTAACGCCTGAGCTTTTAGGGTCAAATCCTGGAAAAAATCAGTTTCCACAATTTCTTTGACCTGCTTTTTGCGCTTTGACTCATCTACTTCAATCCGCAGCTCGCGTACCTGCTGCTTAAGCCGTTGCTCTCGGCTATACACCTCATGGGCCATTTTCTTAAACACCCGAGCCAGCTGGCCAATTTCATCGGAGCGACAGGCGATCGCCCCTAGCCGTTCAAGTTCAAACTTTTCTGCCTCAATATCAGCCGCTGCGTGGGCAATTCCCAATACAGGCCGAGCAATCAAACGGTCTGCAATCAGAATAGCCCCCCCCGCTGTCAGCAGGGTAAAAGCGCCAATCACCACCAGTAACACCCGCTTATTGCGGTTCACCTCCGATAGGTAACTGGCCTCTGGAATCACCGTTCCCACCACCCAATCCAGCTGATCCAGCGGCATCAGCGAGATAAAGTAGCGCTCCCCCGTGGCAGGGTCATTAAACGCAAATCGGTCGTAGACCATCCAATTGGGTCAGATCGATCGACTGCGTCTGCAGGGTTTCACTGGCCAACAGCAAAATTGGGTTTTTAACCGCATTAAATTGCTGTAGCGTTGGGTCAGATTTCTCGCGATTTTGGGAGGGCATCACCTCAGACACATCCGTAGAGGCGATGAGTTCCTGGCGGCTATTGATGATAAACGCTTCTCCGGTGTGATTGCCCTTCAGCTGCTGCAAATATTCCGAAAGCTGCTTTAGCTCAATACCCACACCAATCACCCCAACGGGTTTGCCCCCTCGCTTTAGCACAGAGGTTGCATCCATGCCGGGGGTCTGGGTTGAGCGATAGACATAGACCGTCCAGGCCCGTTGGCTCGAAGAGCGCAGGGAATTTTGGTACCAGGGGCGATCCGGCGCATAAAAGGCAGGATCCATCTGAGTTATTTTGGTGTCTGCCAAGGCCAAATTCTCGTTGTCCACTGCGTAGGTATTCACGGTAGACATCGTCGTTTGAGTTGTTTCGTTCCAGTCCCGCAGGTGAAAATGTAAGCGCCCATCGGAGGTACGCTGCGCCCCAAAAAAGTCGCCATCGGCACTCCCGTACTGCACCCAGGTAAAGTTTGGGTTAGCCTGCAAAACACTGAGCAAAAACAGTTCTCGATCCTTGGGGTTAGATAAATCGATGAGATTTTGTCCCAGGCTGCTGGTGAGCAGTGATTGAGCCGCTTGAGCATTGTCAAACAGCTTCTCAACCTCTTGGGAGGTGCCAATCACAATCTCTTGGTTGACCTGCTCAACGATGGTGTCGATGTTGCGCTTTGACATCAGCGACCAGGGAAAGTACACAATCGTTGCGGTGGTGCCGACCGTCAGGAGCATCGCTCCCACAAGGGTCCCCTTGAGCCCAGGGGGGCGGCGCAAACGCTGGAGTAGGGAAAACCACTTCATAGGACTTCAGGGTAAGGGGACAGGTCTAAATCAGCAATCAGAGCGGTGGTGGCCATGCCGGTGTGCACAATGCCCAGAGTTCGTATAGGATCCATCAATGGATCGATCGCAATAAACAACACCAGCACAGCCTCCAGGGGAAGCTTGAGCGGCTCTAGCACCAGCCCTAGCATCGTCAGCGTCAGCACACCGGTTACCCCAGAGGTCGCCATGCCCGCAAAAATTGAGCCGATGATCACCACCGCCAACCCGGCTAGCCCTAAATCTCGCTGATAGAGCTGGGTGACAAACAGGGTCGCTGAGGCAAAATAGGCCACAGAACCAAAGCGCCCCAGGGTAATCGCCAGGGGAGTAATCAACCGGGTTGTCTGGTAATCAAACCTGAGCGTTTCGCTGAGGCTG
Organism: Nodosilinea sp.; assembly: GCA_041739575.1. Lineage (GTDB taxonomy): Bacteria > Cyanobacteriota > Cyanobacteriia > Phormidesmidales > Phormidesmidaceae > Nodosilinea. Next base: position 44,212 of record JBGSNT010000327.1, read on the forward strand.
GTAATCGCGGCGGGCAAACAGGCCAAACTGCTGGAGGTGGCCAGGGCCAGAGTGGTGGGATCCTTTAAGGCACTCAGCACGTGCCAGAGATCGGTTTTTGCCCGTCGCCAAATCACCACTGTGCTGATCCCATATAGGAGCCCAAAGGTGGCGATCGCCACGGCGACAAAATTTACCATGGATAGCAGCACATCTGCCCCCACCTGAGAAATCTGGAAGGCCAGCAGACTGCAAAGGCCAAAGGGCAGGAGGTAGGTCAATCCATAGATGACCTGGTTAAACGACTGATAGATGCTATCAAGGGTATCAAACAGCGCCACCGTACTTTGGGGTTTAACCAGACCCAGGGAAATCCCAAAAATAATGGCAAACAGCAGCACCTTAAGGGTTTGGCCCTCGCTCAAGGCCGCAAAAATATTGTCGGGCACCACACTGCCCACCACACTGGCCACGGTAGGTGTGGCAGCAGCGGTGATCGGCCCACTGAGCGCCATCTCTAGATCAACGCCAGACTGATTCACCAATACCCCTAGCGTTTCCAGGGTGGCTGTGGTCAGATTGCGGCCTGGACCCAGCACGGCGGCCATGACAACGGCGATCGCGCTGACCCCCAACAGACTAACCGGAAACACCAGCAAAATCCGCCGAATATACTGGCGAGCGTTGTGGCTCTGCATCAGCCGGCCCAGGCTATGGGAAATGGTCGAGAGTAAGATGGGCAGCACACACATTTTCAGCAGCCCCAGATAGAGAGTGCCAAAGGGCGCTATCCATTCCGCCAGACGTGGCAGGGAGGTGCCAATAAACAGCCCCAAACCGCTGCTCACTAGGATGGCCCAGGGGCTTCGCAGCCACTGGAGCGAGAGGTGATTGGGGACATAGCCCTTAAGAGACGTCAGCATAATAAATCGCCGTGATGACTACGATTGCCCAGAGCGCTGTGTTGACCAATAGTCGGCATACTCATCCAGCAGTAGGTCAACGGTGTACTGGGTAGCCATGGTCTCGAGATACTGATCGACAAACGCTAGTAAATGGGTGCTATCCCAGGGCAGCACCGCCGCCAAAGAATCCTGCGTGTCGGTCAGGGCGATCGTCTGCAACTGCAGCGCCGCATCTGGCTTGGTGCGCACCACTTTTTTGACCTCCAACTCATCGCGGTAGGCCGCCAGGATGTCGCCTCGCACCACCGCATCCACAATGCTTGCCCAGGTGGGAAATTCGACAATGGTGGCTTGGGGAAACTTCTGCTTCAGAAAGCCGACATAGGACGAATGCTGAATCACTCCCACCTTGCCCTTGAGACGGCGGATGGTTTCCACCATCGAATGACCCTGGGGCTGCTGAGCCAGCTGCAGCCGATTGACCAGCAGGCCCTGGCGCATCCGCAGGTAGGGCTGAGAAAAGCGCACCCGCTGCGCCCGCTTCAGGGTGCGACTGATCTTTGAGATCGCTAAATCCGCCTCTAGTCGGTAGACCGTATCGACGACATCGTCAAAGGTTTGGGCCGAGCGATCAATCTTCAATGTCACCCCCAATTGGGTTGCTAAGGCCTGGGCGATTTGTATATCGAGCCCGCCCAGCTGACGATCCTCTAATGCCATAAAAAAGGGAGGATTATCCTGCCCTAACACCGCCACGGTTAGCGTTCCCCGGTCGAGAATCCGCTGAATATCGGGGGGCATGGCTGGGTGTGCCTGACCCTCGTCGTGCAGCGTTAACCGCCCTTGACCGGCCGCCGCTGCGGTGGCACTCTGAATTTGCGACCCCAAGGGTGAGGCCAGGGCGGTACCACTGCCCAGAAACCACATCAATAGCAGCCCTGGAACAATCTTTAGGACAGCCCCTAAGACAGTCCCGAAGCCCCCTGCCCTAGCCTGCCCTGACCGCACCACCCGATGACTCCCACCAACTGTCATTTAGATATCTCTCCTAAGCGGCCTGCCAAAGCGTCAGGGGACAATGTCCCCAGGCTAGATCCAACGTCAGGTCTGCCACAATCTCCAGCGGATCCACCCAGGGCAGCGGCACGGATGGAAGTTGCGCAAACCCCACCGAAAGCTCTGTACAACCGGCTATCACCACATCAGCCCCCTGCTGTTTGAGTTGGCCTACCGCCTGCATCAGACTGTCTAGGGCTCGGGTAGACACATGATTCCCTGTTGCTTTGATGCCCCAATCGGGGTGATAGATCCCATCCATGACCCGGTTTTGCCAGGGTGAATTAACGTCAAAGCTGATCGGCTTCAGCCCTACTTGGTTCAGACTGCGGTTGTACAAGCCACACTGCAGGGTGCCATCCGTCGCCAACACCCCCACCTGCCGCACGGTCGGGTAAGTCTCACGGATGTACTGGGTGGTGCAGGTCATCAGGTGTATCCAGGGAATCTGCAGCTGAGACTGCACCCGGTCATAAAAACTGTGGGCGGTATTACAGGTGACGATCAAAAAATCTGCACCAGCCTGCTCTAGCCACTGGGTGCATTTCACCAGATCCGCCGTACAGTCTGGGCCCTTCCCCTGAATGCTTTGGGTGCGATCGGGAATAGCCGACCCATTGACCAACAGCCAGACCGGATGGTCTTGGTCGTGGCTTGCGCCCCGCTGCCTGCTGCGCTCGATCAGCCGATGTTCAAAATGCAAATGGGCTAAGGGGCCAAGCCCTCCCAAAATGCCTGGCAGCGCGACTTGTTGTTGCCGGGATAATGCTGGAAAGATCATGGCGTCGTTAAGAAGGTCGGCGTAACGTGATTGAACTAGAAGACTGTCAACCCGCCCATCCAGCGCTTAATACCCATGGCTGAGAGCTACAGATGCAACGCTGGAATCGCTAATATGCAACATCGCCTCAACTCAAAACTGAAAGCTCAAAACGGGTATTACTCGAACCCCTAGGCAGAGAGCTGGCGGCGGGGCAGGTTAGTCAAGGTGAACCCAACCGCCATCAGCATCAGTAATGCCCCAATCCAAAAGGGAGACAACACGCCGGAGTGGTCAAACATCCAGCCCGCCCACAGCGGCCCTAGAATCATGGCAATGCTCTGCAGGGCCTGGTTCCCCCCTAGGGTTTTGCCCTGCTCCTGGTTGGAGACTCGGTTTGAGATCAGCCCCCGCATGGAGGGGATAATCAGACCGACGCCAAACGCCAGGAAGGCTTGAGTGGTGTACAACGCGGGCAGCAAAATCGGCCCTTCGGCTGGAATCAAGACGATACCGCCAAAGGCGATCGCAATCATCAACAATCCGGCTACCGTTAGCTTGGCTTCTCCAAAGCGCGGCAGTAGCTGACGGATCAGCCCCCCCTGCACCACGGTTGACAACACGCCAATAAAGACAAACACGGCTGCCGCCTGATTGGGCCCCCAGCCAAAGCGGTGATCCAAAAATAGGACAAAGATGCTGCTGAAGCCGGCAAAGGCAAAGTTGAAGATAAAGAACCCCGTCACTAACCCCTGAATTTGAGGGTTTTTCAGCAGGTCGCTGAGCTGGCTAATGGGGTTGAGATCTCGTCGGGTAAAGGGACGGCGCTGGTCTTGTTCAAGGGATTCAGGCAGCACAAAATAGCCCCAAATAAAATTGAGCAGGGCAATGGTGCCGGCCACAAACACGGGCAGATTTAGGCTGATATTCGCTAGCGCTCCCCCCAAAGCTGGCCCGAGGATAAAGCCCAGGCCAAAGGCCGCACCGGTTAACCCAAAGTTTTTGGCCCGGTCCTCTGGCGCTGAAATGTCAGCAATATAAGCTTGGGCCGTAGGCGCGACCCCGCCGGTAATGCCGTCGATAATGCGGGAAAGAAACAGCACCCAAAGGCTGGCGGCTAACCCAAACATATAGTAGGAAACTGCTGTGCCCAGGACGCACACCAGCAGGACTGGACGACGACCATAGCGATCGGACAGCCCGCTGATGATGGGGATGGCGACAAACTGGGCGATCGCAAAGGAGGATACCAACATCCCCAGGGTGAATGCATCAGAGCGAAACCGCTCCACCAGGAAGGGCAAAATGGGGAAAATCAGGCTTTCACCCACCTTGTCAATCAAAATTGTGACGAAAATGAACGCTAACCGGGGTACTGGAATCCCCTTTGCTTGATCGGGACTGACTGACATGGGGGTAACTCAGGTAGGGGAAACAGCGGGAATTGTCGAAGCATGGCGAGCGACCCAATCCAGCAGGTGGCGATTCACCACCTCTGGCACCTCATCCTGGGGACAATGCCCCGCTCCTTCTAGGGGGATAAAGGCTTCAACCGCCGGAAACTCTGCCAGCTGACGCCCCAGGGCGATCGGCTCCCAGGGGTCGGCAGTGCCCCAGAGAATCAAGGCCGGACAGATAATCTGCGGCAGCAAATCCTCCGGCAGTGGCCCGGTGAAATTGTTAATGAAGGCCCAGAACACATCCGCCGCTCCAGGGTCACGGGCGGGCGCCAGCAGCAGCTCTACCAGCTCATCGGTCACCGCCTCAGGATTGCCGTAGGCCTGACGCAGCACGCTGCGGATCACCCCTGGCTTCGCAATTAGGCCAAACAGCCCGTGCACCAGCGAGCGGTTTTGCAGCAGCTGCTTTAGCCAGGGCCGCCCCAGCCGACGAACCAAGGGCTGACTATCGAGCTTGCGATCGTGAATTTGTCGCAGGGCACAATCCAGCAAAATTACGCCCAGACTTTGGTCAGGGGCCAGCGTGGCCGCCTGCAGTGCCACAACCCCACCGATGGAGTTGCCCACGAGAAACGCAGGCCCATTTACCACCTCCTGGAGGAAGGCCACGACCTGTTGCCCCCAGGTCTCAAAGCTATAGGGCAAGGGCTGATCCGGCGCAGGTTTAGCAGAGCGACCGAAACCTAACAAATCTAGGGCAAAGACCCGGTGGTGATGCGCCAGGGCCGGTATATTCTTGCGCCAGTGGCCGCAGCTCGCGCCAAAGCCGTGAATCAGCACTAGCGCCGGGCCAGTGGTACCCACCTGCTGATAGTTGATGGGTAAGCCGTGCCACTCCCAGGTTTGATTGGCAATCGGGGAACCAGCGGTAAGCATGGTGAGGGTCTCTTGAGGGTGGTCAGAATGAAAGTCAAGGGTTAATTCAAGCCATTCCGCCTAGGCAAGCGGCTGCTCTACGGGCAGGGGATGGTCGGCATATCGCTTGAGCAGCTTGCGATATGCAATCAGGGTGGCATCTGACGCCACCAGCAGTTCCTGACCCGTAGGGCTAAAGGGCACACAGCGGGGCACCTGGGTTTTCACAACCACATCGTCTTCCTGCATGATTTTGTTGCCAACCTGGGCGGTGTTGCTGTCGAACCAGTGGCCCAAAATGGGCATCTGGTTGAGGAAATTGCGAATATTCACCGACTTGACCACGGTGTTGTGATCATCAATCGGAATATGGGCCATGATGCTCTCGATCTTGTAGCGACCAAACTGCACTGCCGAGTAGGTAATGTTGGGCAGGGCAAACCGATAGCTCTTAGAGGCTTCAGGGTCGTCCTGTTGCAAAACAAACCGCATGATGCCGTTCAGACGGTTTACTTTGATCGGCAAGCTGGCCGCAAGTTCATACTCGCCTACCGTCACTTCGTAGTCATCAATTTCGGTGTTTTGGGGGGCGTTGCTGGCTCCGATCGCGCCTTTGTGCATAAACAATGCATGGGAGGTATCAATGCCGTTCTCCATCGTGCGGGTGAAATGGGCATCGAAGTCGTGGCGGCTGTAGGTGGCGGGTCGAGCAGCGGTCTCAAAGCTTGGAAAGGCGGGAATCGGCGGACGCCGATCCTCGGGTAAGTCTGGGCTGCCGATGAACAGCCACACCAGACCGTATTTTTCTTGCACCGGGTAGGATTGCACCCGCGCCCGCTTGGGGATTGGGGTGTCTGGCGCATCGGCGGGGATATGGTTGCACTGACCGTCAGCCTCATACCGCCAGCCATGATAAGGGCAGCGAATGCAGTCACCCTCGGTCCATCCCAGCGCCAAACTTGCACCCCGGTGGGCGCAATGGTTATCCAGCGCCAAAATCTGCCCCGTTGCCCCACGATAGAGCACATAGTCTTTACCCAGCAGCCTCAGGGTTTTTGGGGTTGTCCCCACGTCGTGGCTTAACTCTACGGCGTACCAAAAATTCTTCAGCATCGTTGTGTTGTGATCAGGGAGAACAATAGCCAGGCGGGTCTACTGGCGATCAGGGCAGCGATTTTCACCCGCCCAGAGGGGAGATTACACTTCCATCGAGACCTGGATTTTTCCATTGGTAGCGGGCAGCGATGGCAGGCTATAGTCCTCTAACGCCCAGCCCCGCTCAACATAGGTGCGCAGCAGCTTCCGATAGGCCAGCTGCAAACTGTCGGAGGCAATTAACATCTCTCCCGTGAGGGGTACAACTCTAGGAACCTGGCTTTCCACAACGGCTTTGTCTTCGAGGTAGGTGTCGTTGGTGTTTTTGCGCGAATTCCAGTCGGCCCAGGGCTGAGGGAGAAAATTGCGCAACCCAATCCACTTCGTCAGGGTCGTGTTCTCATCCACAGGGATGTTGCTAGCAAAGTAGATGTACTGGTAGCCGCGAAAGTTGAAGTCCAGGTGAATGCGGTTGATGTTGGGCATGTGAGCGGTTAGCGTGGCGCTGGAGAAAGGGCGATCGCGCTTCACAATTAGCTTCAGCAATCCGGCCCGTTTGGGCGGTTTAGAGATCACGGTAGCGCTGGCATTCCACTCATCAGTGTGCACCTCGTAGGGGGGCACCACGGCATCATCCCGCAGGTTAAAAAAGACTGAATGGACAAAGGGCGCATGGGAGCTATCCAGCCCACTCTCAACGACCCGCGTGTAATGGGCACTCCAGGTATATTCGCCGGTGATGCTGCGCCAGGCTGGGTTGTCAAATTCGGGCAAGGCTGGAATCGGCGGCCGCTGCTCCGGTGCTAAATCCCCTACAAACAGCCAGACAAAGCCGGATCGCTCTTTTACCGGAAACGTCTCTACCCTGGCTCGCTTGGCAATGGGAACACCGGGCTGATCCGCCGGGATATTAATGCAGCTGCCGTCACTGTGATAGCTCCACCCGTGGTAGGGACAGCGGATACAGTTGCCCTCGACCCAGCCTCCCGACAGGGTGGCCCCTCGGTGAGCACATCGGTCGGTCATCGCAATCACCTGACCCTGACTATCTCGGTAAAGAACATAGTTCTGGCCCATTAGCCGCACTGGCTGAGGCTGGTTATTGATGGCAGCACTAAATTCAACGGCATACCAGAAGTTTTTCAGCATGGGACATCTCTTACCTAACTAGGTTTAGCGGTGGACTAGAGACCTCTCAAGTAGGTAGTCAATACCTGCTTCAGGTCCAGCCGTAGCGCCAAGACCTGACAGAAACACAGTTGCCCCTCTGGTCTTGACATCAATAGCGTTAAAAAAATTGAAAAAGCTTTTTATGAGAGTGCCCAAACGGTAGGCTTAACTAGCAAAGTTGATAAATAGCCGCCCAACATGGGCTTTATTGGACTGTTCTGAGCCTATTTGGCCCTTTCCAAGATCTATTTGATCCCTTAAAGCAAGACTGGCGTCGACTCTGATTAGCCCAGCGCATCCCAAACTTGATTGGGCAGCGTTCGGGTTTTTCGAGACACTAAATTAGGCTTAAAAACAGATTCTCCAGAGTCCCCATCCGCAGTTAAAAAACCAGCTGATATGAGGCGTTCAATCATGCCCTTCAGCGTCTCAGCATCTCCTCCCACTCGGTCGAGCAGTTCAGCAAATGACGCCTGTCGTCGTCGCACTAGCCAATTCATCAGAGTCCGCTCAGAGTCAGGCAATGCCAATAGGTCAGTCATGGTTTTCTGAGCATTGCCAGAGGAAGGGGACCGTCGGTCTTCCGGCAGCTCAGAATTGGCCTGATCAGTCATGATTCTGGCTACTCCGCCGCAATTAACTGACGGGCCACAGCGTGCACCTCGTGGCTAAACGGATGGTCAGGGTAAAGCACCCAAAAAATACCGCTGCTGGCCAGTTGCAGCATCTCATCATTTTCTTGAAACAGCCCGCCGACCCGGACTCCGTACTGCTCTTCTACCTGCTGGACCAAGGTCTCACGAGGGTAGACGCTGGGCGCTTTGTTGACTAGCAGCATAATGTCGGGAACATCAAGCTTTTGAGCTACTTCTAGCGTCACCGCTGTGCCCAAAAAGTCTTGCCGATCAGGGCGAAGAATAATCACGATCCGATCGGAAATGGCAATCGAGAGCAGGGTTTCCTCGTTTAGACCTGGGTGTGTATCAATAAACAGATAGTCGAGCTGGAGCTGATCGATTAAGTCGTGGAATCCGTCATTGAGCAAACCGACATCGTAGCCTTCCCGTAGTACCTTGGCAATCTCTCCAGCCTTGAGGCTAGAGGGTACTAAGTAAACAGTTCCGCCAATCTTAGCGACATCACCATCCGCATTTTTTACGTGGGACGTAACGTCATAGGCAGCATCCTTAGGAGTACATTTTTCCCAGAGGTAGTCGTTCAGTGCGTAGGTAAACTCTTCCTCGTCAAGCCCAAAGAGAACATGGATGCCAGGGGATTGAATGTCGGTGTCGACAATGGCAACTCGCTTACCTTGACTGGCCACTGCAACCGCAATGTTAGCCGTTAAATTAGATTTTCCGGTGCCTCCTCGAAAGGAGTGAATAGAGATGACCTGTGTCATTTAAAGCTATGCCCTCTGCAAGGATAAACAGTCAGTTCTAGAAGCAGGCGTAAGCGCTTACGGACTGATAGAACTAAACCTAGTATGGGAACGATGGAGACGAAACTAACGCACCATCAACAAAAACTATGGAAAAGATTGCTTATGCCCCCGGCGATGTCATTTATCGAGAAGGCGATGAAAGCCAGCAGGTCTACTTGATCAAGTCAGGCCGGGTAAATCTTGTTGACACCTATCCAGAAACCGGACAGGTTGTGGCGAAGTCCTTAGGACCAGGCCGAGTGTTTGGTGAGGTAGACTTAATTGATCGTCGCCCTCGCTCGTCAACGGCTCAGGCAGCTGAAGAAGTCAAGCTGACGATTTTTTCCCATGAAGAGATCATGGATATGATCTTTGAGAACCCTGAGAAAAGCTTAATTTTAGCGCGGGATGTCTTTGATCGACTGCGTCAGCTCTACAGCGCCGATAGCTTGGACGGCGAATTAACGAAGCTACGGGAGGAAATGCACGAAACGATTAAGTCTGCTGTAATCAGCCATGAGTCTCGGGTTGTTAAGAGCCACAACGGCATGGCGGCGATCGCCATTCCCGTTGTGGTGTTGATCGCCATTGTCATCGGAATGCAGGTTTACCTGCACTAAATCTGGCCTGTGCCAGGGACGTATTTATATACTCATCTCTATTCTCAATACATCACTAGCTGTAACCGGATAAACTATATCTATTTACAGCTAGTGATTACGTATATCCTATCCATTTGAATTACAAAGAAAGAGTTCTAAATTGAAATGGGGCTAATTTTAAGTCGCACCTGCTTATAAATACTGAGTTGCGATCGACATGGCGATAAATGGTAAGCGTCCCCTGAGCGGAGTCGAAGGGGATATCTCGGATGGGTTTTGGCTTCGACTTCGCTCAGCCGGCATAGTCCTAGGGACGCTTACGATAAATGTTTCATATAAAAACGATTCAATGGGGGTGGAACTGATTCTATTTGCCTGGTTGGATCGGGTGAAATCTGTTGTTGACTGCGATCGCTAAAACTTCCAGGCCAGGTAAATTACAGCGGCAAACACCGCTAAGGTCGCTATGCCAATGTAGACCATTTTAAATTCGTGGCCTTCAATTTCATGCTCTATTTTTTCACTAATCTCTTGCCGAAACTGTTCAATACGTTCAGTTGATTGAGGATCGTTGAGTAGTTTGCCAGTTTTTTTCACCATAATCCTCGTCTCATCCTTAGCAATATCTAGCCTAAGATACCCAGCCAATCGTCCAAAGTCACGGTCGTGTGCCTGATACTTGCAATTCAGGTAAGGGCATCTTAATGGCAATACCTAACGATGATGAGTATTACTGGAAATAATGGTCCTCAAACAAATCACATCCAGACCCAATAGCTATAGCGTGATAGCAGTAGCTATGTTTCTCGTGTTAGGAGGATGGGGTGCATACACGTTGAGATTACGTTCTGTTAGCAATGCCGTAGCCCCACCAGTAGCCGGGTCAGCACCCGTCCAGACGGTAGCAGCGCTTGGTCGAGTTGAGCCAACCTCATCGGTGATCAAGCTATCGGTGGCCAATGCTCAAGACAGCCGGGTCAACCAACTGTTGGTAACGGAAGGGGAGCAGGTTGAGGCAAACCAGGTAATTGCCACCTTGCAAGGGATTGAGCAAAAGCAGGCCGAAGTCGCTGAGGCAAAGTACAACGTGGAGGTGCAGCAGGCAAAGCTGCTGCAGGCCGAAACTGCGGCCGCTACCCCTAGCCAACAATCTGCCCAACGAGCCACCATTCGCCAGCTGGAGGCAGAGCTGCGGACGACGGTCATGCAAGATCAGGCCGCCATTGAGGGCGCTGAAGCGACGCGCCGAGAAGCTGAGGCTGAGTACGCTCGCTATCGAGAGCTGTTTGAATCCGGTGCGATCAGTGCCTCTGATTTAGATGGGCGCCTTAAAGACCTCGAAACCGCCCAGGCCAACCTTCAAGCAGCCAAGTCTCAGTTAGCGAATACGCAACAAACCCTGAGTGCCCAGATTCAGGCGGCTTCCGAGACCCTGAAGCAATTGGGGGAAGTGCGACCTGTGGATGTAGCCGTTGCCCAAGCTGAGCTGGAGTATGCTCAGAGCCAATGGAACCGGGCTCAGGCCGATCTGCAGGACTTCCATGTACGGGTGCCGGTAGCCGGTCAAATTTTGCGGATCAACACCCGCGTCGGGGAGCGGGTCAACCCCGATGAGGGCATTGTCGACCTGGGCCAAACCGATCAGATGGTGATCATTGCCGAGGTGTATGAAACCGATGTATCAAAACTGGTGGTCGGACAACAGGCCACCATCACCAGCGAGAATGGCGGATTTTCAGAGACGCTGCACGGCACCGTCGAAAGTATTGGTCTGCAAATTCGCAAAACAGATGTGCTAAATACGGACCCGGCTGCCGATGCCAACGCTCGAGTGGTGGAGGTCAAAATCAAGCTTGATCCAACCGGCAGCCAGCAGGTTGCCGCTCTGACCTACATGCAGGTCAGAGTCAAAATTCAGGTGGACTGACCCAGATCGACATCACGATTAAAGCTCGAACGTAAACGTCGTTAGACAACCTCATTATGCCCTTACCCCGATTGCCTCGCCGTGAAAAGCCCCTGGCCTGGTCACAGCTGTCTCACCAAAGGGTGCGCCTGATCGTGGCACTTTCGGGCATTTCCTTTGCCAATATTCTGATTTTTATGCAGTTGGGATTTCGGGCCGCGATGTTTGACGGGGTCACCAATGTGCCTGAAAGCCTTGATGGTGATGTGTTTTTGGTGAATGCAAAGTCTCAGTTTTTGGGCAATGGTACCTTTGACAAGCAGCAGCTTTACCGGGCGGCAGCGGTGCAGGGGGTCGCATCAGCCCGCCCCTTTTACTACGCGACGGCTAGCTGGCTGAATCCGGATACCCAAAAGTCCTCCAGTGTTACCGTGATTGCCATGAATCCAGCTCAACCGGTAATGACCCTGCCGGCGGTTAATGCTCAGCTCACAACCATTGAGCAAACCGATCAGATGCTGTTTGATAGCAAATCGTTGCCGTCCTTAGGGGCGATCGCCACTGATTTTGCGGCAACCCAGGCCGTCAATACAGAAGTGCAGGGTCGCAAGATGTGGGTGGGCGGTTTATTTTCCCTAGGCAGCAGCATTTTTAAGCGTGGCCACATTGTCATTAGCGATGTCAACTACCTGCGGCTGTTTGGGGCGGTGCAGGCCAATCAAATCCATGTCGGTGTGTTGAAACTGGCACCTACAGCAGAGTTAGAGACGGTGCTAACGGCGCTACAGCAAACGCTGCCAGCGGAAATTAAAGCGCTGAGTCGGGCCGATTTTATTGCCCTAGAGGAGCAGTATTGGGCTAAAGAACCGGCCGGCATTATCTTTAACTTCGGCACCATTATGGGGTTTGTGGTGGGCGTGGTGATCGTGTACCAGGTGCTTTATTCCGACGTGAATGATCATCTCTCGGAGTATGCCACCCTCAAAGCCATTGGCTATTCTGACGGCCAGCTGTTGCTGGTGGTGTTTCAGGAGGCCGCGATCTTAGCGGTTTTAGGATTTCTCCCCGGTATTGTGTGCTCGCTGGGGCTATACAGCCTGCTCAGCAGCTTGACTGGGGTGGCCGTCATCATGCGCCTGAGGATAGGGCTGCAGGTTTTTTCAATGACGCTGGTGATGTGTGTGCTTTCCGCCGCCATTGCCGTGCGGAAGCTGCAGTCAGCGGACCCGGCAGATGTGTTTTAGGGCCGTGGGTGGTAGCGCCCGGCAGTTGAGGCGGCATTGTGTCAAACGTTGAGGCGATTCTATGGAACCGGTTGTGAATATTGGCCATTTACACCATGCCTTTGGTAAAGGAGAGTTGAGCAAACCGGTGTTACTGGACATCAACCTCACCATTTGGCCGGGAGAGATTGTGATTTTGACTGGCCCATCTGGCAGTGGCAAAACGACGCTCCTGAGTTTGATGGGGGGGTTGCGATCGCTGCAACAGGGCAGTTTGCGAATTTTGGGTCAAGAACTGATGGGGGCAAGCAAGGCGCAGATGGTTGAGTTGCGCAGCCGCATTGGCTATATTTTTCAGGCTCACAACCTGCTGGACTGTCTCACAGCCCAGGAAAATGTGCGCATGGCCCTACGGTTGCAGAAGCAGATGAGCTATGACGACCGCACAGAAAAAGCAACCGCCATGCTAGATGCCTTGGGGCTAGGGCATCGAATCGACTATACGCCCAAGGATCTATCGGGTGGGCAAAAGCAGCGAGTGGCGATCGCTCGCGCCCTGGTCACCCAACCCAAGCTGGTACTGGCCGATGAGCCGACCGCCGCCCTGGACAGCAAATCTGGACGGGAGGTGGTGGAATTGATGCAACGGTTGGCTCAAGAGCAGGCCTGTACCATTTTGCTCGTGACCCACGACAATCGCATTCTGGATATTGCCCACCGAATTTTGCATATGGAAGATGGGCGACTGGTAAAAACAGAAACCCCTCAGCCCGTTGTGCTGGTGAACTGACCCGCAGAATCAATCATGCTCAACAGGTGATGACGTAGACATCAGGGAGTCGGCGATGCTCCAGTTCCATCGGGCATGTCATCTACCACTAGCATGCGAGCGGCTTCAAAGTACTCAGCCCATTGGGTTACATCGGGACTAAGCCGCCAATCGCTGCGGCTGACGGCTACCGAAAGAATGGGCACGGCTATGCCCTGGTTATCGCCAATGATGTTGACGACCACATCGGTCATCAGCACATCGGCGTCGAAGCTGCGCTGAATGGCAGCCCGGGCAATAATTTCGGAGCGCAGCACCAGGGTTTCAAAGCTTTCGCCGGGCTCGCGCACGACAAACAGGTTGACCCGTGAGGTGTAGGCCTGGACCGCCGGAGGTACCACCAGGGTCGGCACTAGACCGCCGCCGAGGCCCACGAGGCCGACCAGCGCCAGGCGCAGCAGGTAGGCCGATGGGCCGAGGTGACGATGGTCTTCTCGGGGGTGACGTTGGCCGCCGTGCCCAACGGGTAATACAGAACGAAGCATCATGGCCAATTACTCCCTGCATCCCGGTAGGATGCCCAAAAAGTGCCTTAACTCTAGCGATGGAGCCGCCAACCGTCAATTAAGTTTTTTGAGCCTGGGGTCAGGGCCGCTAGGTCACCACAGAATCTTAGTCGTGGTCGTCGATAAAGCCGATCAATCGAGGCCATACTCCTCTAAGATTTTCTAAGCATTCGCGGTTGTTTAGCCCTAGTTGTGCGCGGCTCAATGTCTGATTCGGAGAAAATTCCAGCAATTCTGAAGCTAATCGACATCCTCGACGGGCTAGAGGCCTTGATTGACAATGCCCCCAACGAAGACGTAGAGGATATTTTGGAGGAGGCGTGGCTGCAAATTAGCGACACCTTTCCCGACGACTTTAAGGCGGCAACCCAGCACGATGCTGGGGCGGAGGGGCTGCGCCGCTACCTGAAGGTGAAGGCCTTTTTTGAGAATCCTTCGGAACGCTCCATTGGGGCAGCGGAGCTGGAGGAGTACTACCGCAGCTACATCGCCGCCGAAGCAGACGAGGAATCGCCGGATTTTTTCTTTCCGGAGGAGCCGTAGCACAGCGGGGTGCTGGCTGGTAATCGATCAAGCAGAGCCAGCGTTTCTACCCCCTCTGCGATCGCGGCCAGACCCAGACGGTTGCTGAGGGTAATGATGGTTTCCACAAGGTCGGAGTTGCGACGGCTGCCTTCCATGGGCAAGTGACCTAGTCACCAGCTAAGAGCAGCACCACTAGTCCGCCTAGAGTTAAGGCTGATTGGGGGCCAAGGGTTAGCGGCCCTGGGAGTAGAGTCTTGACACCGAGTCACAGAGGCCAGCCCGTAGAAAAGCAAAGGCACAACGGGGCACCGGGCTAACCAACCGCTGGAAGGCTTGACCGCCTGCCCTTCTAGGCTAACTCGGTTGCCCCAGGGTAGTGATATAAATTCCGGTCTCGTCCAGGGGAATTCCCAGCACCTCATTGACCTGGTCATCGTAGAATCCGCCGATGCCGCTAACCCCGACGCCCAGGCGGACAGCGGCCAAATTTAAGCGCTGGCCCAGATGGCCTGCATCGAGGTGCAGATAGCGGTAGACGCGATCGCCGTAGGTCGCCACCGCCGCGGCCAGATCGGCGGTGTGAAACACCACGGCGGCGGCATCGCGGCCCAATTCCTGGCCCAGGCACAGGTCGTGCAGCTCGCGGCGCAGGGTCTTAAACCGCACCTGACGCAGTTCCTCGCTGTGGGGGGCATAGTAGTAGCAGCCCTGGTCCAGACCCTCCACGGCAAAGGCCACCACAAAGGTGTGCACAAGACTGCGATCGCCGTAGTCGGGGTCGGGGTCAAACCCCTGGTCGCGGTAGTGCTGGGGCTGGTAGGTAAAGTCTAAAAGCTGCTGCAGGGTCTCCAGGGAAATTGGTCCACCGCTGTAACGCCGGGTCGATCGCCGTTTGAACAGAGTTGTTTCTAACTGCTCCAGGTGGGGCCCCCAGTCGATCGGGGCCGTGGCGGTGGGCACCCGCAAGCCAAAGGGCAGGTTGTACTTCGCCTCCAGGCTGTCCGTCGGCTGGGGCTGATCGCCCGTGGGCCGCATCGCCCAGCTGGGGGCATTGGCGGTGGGGGCAATTTCCGTCATCTGATGGAAGTAGCGCAGCAGTTCGCCATCGGGCACGGCAGAAAAGCTAGTCTGGGGTGTGGTGGCAAAGGCCACCTGGGCACAGGGCAGGTTTTGCTCCACCGTCAGCAGGTCGGCCAGAGGCAGCACCGCCAGAGCCCCCTCCTCTCCAGGGTCGAGGTAGAGCAGGTCGGCAATGGCGCGATCGGCAAAGCTAGCAATCAGGTGGGGACGATAGTCCACCAAGACGCTGGCTAGCTCCAGGTTGCCCAACAGGTGGCCCACATCCAGGCAAATTCGCCGGTAGGCCCGGTCTTGGTAGCGCCAGGCCGAGCGATGGAAAACCCCGGTCACCACCAGAGTCAGGTGGGTCGCCTCGAGGGCCGGGTGCCAAAAGCAGGCTCGCTGTAGCTGTTGCCAACTGTGATTATCCCAGTAACGCCAGAGGCTGTGACTGCGGGCTTGGTAGTTGTAGAGCCCAGCGGGCAACAGCCGGGTGCCCCGCGAAATCAGGTAGATCTCCGCCGGGTAAAGGCCCCCCGCCGAGGGGGCCGAGCGCAGGTAAAAGGTCTGGCCGGTGGCGGTGGGAAATTTGGCCGTCAGCCCATAGGCGTTGATCAACAGCCGCGACAGTCGCATCCAGTCGGCTCTATCCTCCCCTGCTTCCCGCAAATCCCCGTCTTCTAAGTAGGGCTTGAGGTCTACTTCGGCCCCGACCCGGTAGGTTTTGTAGGGGCTGGGGCGATGGCCGAAGTTGAGGGGCTGAGCGTTGGCAGCCAGGGTCTCGGGGGCGTACTTGGTACGGTTGTGGTAGTGCTGGGCGATCGAAACCAGAGCGTCGGGCATGGCCGAGGAAGAAGCGGATTTAAGCCACAACAGGCAATTGTGATCAGTGTAGCTCAGCTGGGAATTCAAATCCCAGGATGGTCGCCAGCAGCTTGCCCGGCCTCGGGAACCGGTAGGGAACGCAGGATCACCGCGCTTCTAAAACCCCTTCGGCGGCGTGGGCGATCTGCCGCAGGGCGTCGAGCATGTGGGCCTGGGCCGAGGCCCACATTCCCCGTTGGTGGGCTTCGAGCAGGCGCTCGGCCATATCCCGCAGGGCCCAGGGGTTGGCCTGCTGCACAAAAGCTTGCACCTGGGCATCGAGCAGGTAGGCCTGGGCCACGCCCTCGTACATGTGGTCGGCCACGCAGCGGGTGGTGGCATCGTAGGCAAACAGATAATCCACGGTGGCGGCCATTTCAAAGGCCCCTTTGTAGCCGTGGCGCATCACCCCTTCGATCCATTTGGGGTTGACCACGCGGGAGCGGTAGACCTTGGCAATCTCGGCGGCCAGCGATCGCACCTTGGGCTGTTCAGTCACCGCATTGTCGCCAAAGTAGGTGGCGGGCTGCTGGCCCTGGAGGGTGCGAGCCGCCACCGTCATGCCCCCCTGGAACTGGTAGTAATCGTCGGAGTCGAGCAGGTCGTGCTCGCGGTTGTCTTGGTTGTGCAGCACCACCTGGAGATGGCGCAGGCGCTGCTCAAAGGCCTCGGGCATGGCGTGGCCCGCAGCCCCGCGGCCGTAGGCGTAGCCGCTCCAGTTTAGGTAGGCGCGGGCCAGGTCGGCGTCGGTGCTCCAGTTTTGGGCTTCGATCAGCCCCTGCAACCCGGCCCCGTAGGCCCCCGGCTTAGAGCCAAAGATGCGGTAGCGCGATCGCAGCTCCGCCTGCTCCACCGTCAACCCTTGCCGCTGCCACTCGACCCTCTCCTGGCGCACCCTGGCGGCTAAGGGATTCTGCTCAGCCGGTTCGGCTAGATCGGCCACCGCCGCCACCGCCTGATCGAACAGATCGATTAGGTTGGGGAAGGCATCGCGGAAGAAGCCGGAAATGCGCAGGGTGACATCAACTCGGGGCCGTCCCAGGGCCGACAGCGGCAGAATTTCAAAATCCACCACCCGCCGAGAGGGGCCATCCCACACGGGCCGCACGCCCATCAGGGCCAGGGCCTCGGCCAGGTCGTCGCCCCCGGTACGCATGGTGGCGGTGCCCCACACCGACAGGCCCAGGGTTTGGGGATAGTCGCCGTGGTCCTGGGTGTACTGCTCGACCAGCACCTCTGCTGCCCGTCGCCCCACATCCCAAGCGCTCTCTGTGGGAATGGCGCGAATGTCTACCGAGAAGAAGTTGCGCCCGGTGGGCAGCACGTCGGGCCGGTTGCGGGTGGGGGCCCCGGCGGGGCCGCTGGGCACGTAGCGACCGTCGAGGCCCTTGAGTAGGTTGGCGATTTCGTCGGTGGTGCGGGTGAGGGCGGGGAGGAGGGTGTGCTGTATCCAGTGGAGTTCACGAACAATACACTCCCCTTCTGGGAGGGGCAGGGGTGGGTTAGTCGAGACTTCGAGACCCACCCCGCCCTCCGGGCATTCCTCCCAGGAGGGGAGAAGTTGATTTACTAATCTGGCGGCTTCCTGTTCTAAAACTTCCACTACATCCCCGGCGATGCGGCACTTTGAAAGAGTAGGGGGGCAGGGGGGCAGGGGTGGGGGGGTAAACGGTTTCCCTAGATCGACGGTGAGGGGGTCGAGGTCGAGATCCCAGGATGTAGCTATGGCGCGCGTCAGTCCCTGGCGACCAGGGCTAGGGTGGCGGGCGATCGCCACGATCAGATCCCGCAGCTGCCGCCCGGTGGGACACTGGCCAAAGATGTGCAGACCGTCGCGGATCTGGGCTTCTTTGAGGTCGCAGAGATAGGTGTCGAGGGAGGGTAGGAGGGAGGGGAGGGAGGGGTAGGAGGGTGGGGAGTGGGGGAGTGGGGGAGCGGGGGAAGGTGGTTTTGGGGCTAGGTTAGGGGATAGCTCATCGAGCAGGCTGGTTTCGGTGAGCAGGGTGAGAATGCGATCGCCAATCAGCGCCAGCCTAGAGGGATCTAAACTCTGGGCTTCGTAGTATTCATCCACCAGGCCTTCGAGCTTTTCGAGGGGGCCGTAGAGTTCGGCGCGGGTGAGGGGCGGGGTGAGGTGGTCGAGGATGACAGCCTGGGCGCGGCGTTTGGCCTGGGCCCCCTCGCCGGGGTCGTTGACGATGAAGGGGTAGAGGTGGGGCATGGGGCCGAACATGGCCTCGGGGTAGCAGTCCTGGGAAAGGCCGACGCCCTTGCCGGGCAGCCATTCCAGATTGCCGTGCTTGCCCAGGTGAACAATGGCCTGGGCCCCAAAACTGCGGCGCAGCCACGCGTAGAAGGCGAAGTAGGCGTGGGTGGGTTCTAGATCCGGCGAGTGATAGTTTAACGATGGATCGAGGTCGTAGCCCCGGCTGGGCTGAATGCCGATAAAGACATTGCCCAGCTGGAGACCGGAGATGGGGTAGGGGGGCGGGAGGGGGGAAGGGTGGGAGGGGGAAGAGTTTTGGATTTTGGATTTTGGATTTTGAATTGCCTCCTCAGCTCCCTCAGCTCCCCCAGCTCCCCCATCCTCCCCGTTTCCCCACCTTTCCACCATGCCAGTCCGAACGGCCTCAGAAAGATCCTCAAAGTGCTGGCGGTAGTCAGCCAGAGGAAGCGACTGATAAACCTGGCGAAAATCCCTCCCCTCCGGGTCGTTGGTAATACCGGTGGTGAGCTGATGAATCAGGGCGTCGCCGTCGCGGGGAACGTCACCGAGGCTATAGCCGGCGGCTTTAAGGGCCTGGAGAACTTCGATCGCACTCTGGGGCGTATCTAACCCCACCCCGTTGGCGAGGCGGCCATCGCGGTTGGGGTAGTTGGCCAGAATGACGGCAATGCGGCGATCGGCCACGGGGGTACGGCGCAGGCTAACCCACTGGGCCGCCAGATCGGCCACAAACTGGATGCGATCGCTGACCGGTTCGTAGGTCACTACGTCAGTCTCTAGGGCGCTGCTGCGCTGGTTAGCGGCTTTGAAGGAAACCGCGCGGGTAATGATCCGCCCATCCACCTCGGGCAGGGCCACGTTCATGGCAATGTCGCGGGGCGAGAGGCCCAG
>JBGSNT010000353.1:0-1980 GCA_041739575.1 Nodosilinea sp.
GCTGCGATCGCCCCTCCCCCTCTTCCCCGACCTCAACCTAGCTCCTAACCATCTGCGGTTTCGGGTTAGCCCCGACATCACTATCGCCTTTGGCCTCAACAAAATGGCCCCCGGTGCGGCCATGGTCAGCGAGCCAATAGAACTGGTGGCCAGCCACGACCCCCACGGCGACGACATGGAGGCCTACGAACGGGTGCTCACGGATGCGATCGCCGGGGATGCCACGGTTTTTGCCCGCCAAGATTACGTAGAAGAAGCCTGGCGGATTGTCGATCCGGTGTTGCGATCGGGCACCCCGGTCCTTGAGTACGACCCCCAAACCTGGGGGCCTGACGCGGTCGAGCGGGTTACCCCACCCGGTGGTTGGCACAGCCCTTTAATGGCATGAGGCGATTTCCACCCCAAAAATTTCCCATTGAACGGGCCTTCTACTCTGGTATGTCATCTACCCCTGGGCAATTTTTTTCTCCCCTCCAGCCCCTGCTCTTTAGCCTGCTGGGTGGGCTCCTGTTGCTAAATCTGACCATCGGCACGGGCTGGGCACAGGTGCCCGCCGATCCCCTGGGTTGGAAATCCTTTGGCATTGATGGCGAAATTGCCTACGCCCCCGTGCGTCTAGACGGCTACGAGCTGTTTTCTATCGCCACGACCATTAACCCGGAAGGGGGCGATCGCGGCAGCGTAGCGACGCTGCAAATTCGCCGCAACCGCATTGAAAATCGCCTGCAATCTCAGCTACAAACCCTAGTGCACCAGGGCATTGAACCAGAGGCTTTGCAGGTGACGACGACCACCCTCAACCAGCAGATAGCGGTGCAGGCGGTGGTCAAGGGCAAGCCCAGCCGTCCCTTGATCACCGTCACCGCCTTAGATGCTGAAATCTACGGCCTCACCGAGGCTGAGCTAGGGGAAGAGTTTGCCCGCCGCATTCAGGCGGGGCTGGTTCGGGGCCTGGCAGAGCGTCAGCCCGAGGCCCAGTGGGCACAGTGGAAGCGCGCTGGGGTGGGGGGTGCGATCGCCGCCCTCGTCCTCACCCTGCTCTACCAGCTAGAACAGGGGCTCCAGCGATCGCGGCAACACCTGCGAAAACAGGTGAAGGCCCAGCAACATGCCCTGACCCAGCGGCAAAATGACCTCAGCATTGATGCCCCTGAGCCTGAGGCCATCACCGATCTACAACAACAGCTGTTTCGGCTCAAACGGCGGCTAGAGCACAGAACCTGGCAAAAACGCATTCTGCAACTGGCCATGGTGGGCCTGGGCCTAGTGGCCTTAGCCTGGGTGCTGCAACGCTTTCCCCAAACCCGGCCCCTGGGGGTATTGCTGGTGAAGCAGCCCCTGGGCCTGCTGGGGCTGGGGTTGGCGATCGCCCTGATCACCTTAGCCAGTCGCCTGGCGATCGATTGGGTCTTAGCCCATTGGTTTAGCACCGAGGCCACCCTCTCCGTCGATCAGCTCGATCGGCGGCGGCGGCGGGCGATCACCCTCTCCGAGGTTTGGAAAACCGTTTTTACCGCCCTGTGGGCTGTCTTAGGGGTGGTGCTGGCCATCAGTTTACTCACCCTGTCTTCGGGGTGGACGCTTACCCTACGCCTCGGTGTACTGGGGGTGCTAGTCTCCCTGGCCTTTCAGTCGGCCATTAAAGATGCCCTGGCTGGGAGTCTGCTGTTGGCCAAAGACGCCTACGTCATTGGCGATATGGTGACCATCAAAGACCTGTTTGGCGTAGTCGAAACCATGGGGCTGTACATGACCCAAATTCGCAGTTCTCCCGGCAGTTTGGTCACCCTGCGCAATGGCGATATTACCGCCGTGGCCAACCACTCCCGCGACTGGGCTCGGATGGATTTCACCCTTTGGGTCGATCACGACACCGACCTGAACCAGGCTTTAGCGGTCATGCGATCGGTGTTTGACTCAATGCAAGCCTCCCCCGACTGGGCCGCAAAGCTGATCGACCAGCCCGATATTCTGGGGGTC
>JBGSNT010000038.1:0-48388 GCA_041739575.1 Nodosilinea sp.
TTCTTCAGCCAGCTAAACATAGCCCGCAGATCCTTACCCACTGCTTCGATCGGGTGCTCGGCTTCGCGGCGACGCATGGCGGTAAACCCGGCGTTGCCCGACTGGCTTTCGAGCACAAACTCGCGGGCAAACTGGCCGGTCTGAATTTCCTTCAGCACCTTACGCATTTCGGCGCGGGTTTCGTCGGTAATGATGCGGGGGCCACGGGTGTAGTCGCCATACTCAGCAGTATTCGAGATGCTATCGCGCATCTTGGCCAGGCCGCCCTCGACCACCAAATCCACAATCAGCTTGACTTCGTGGAGGCACTCAAAGTAGGCCAGTTCGGGCTGGTAGCCTGCATTTACCAGGGTCTCAAAGCCCGCCTTGATCAGCTCGCTGAGGCCGCCGCAAAGCACCACCTGCTCCCCAAACAGGTCGGTCTCGGTCTCTTCTCTAAAGGTGGTTTCGAGAATGCCGGCGCGGGTGCCGCCGATGCCCTTGGCGTAGGCCATGGCGCGATCGCGAGCCTGACCCGTCGCATCTTGATAGACCGCAAACAGGCAGGGCACCCCCTGGCCCTCCTGGTAGGTGCGGCGCACCAGGTGGCCGGGTCCCTTGGGGGCCACCATTACCACATCTACATCGGCGGGGGGGACGATCTGGCCAAAGTTGATGTTGAATCCGTGGGCAAACAGCAGCACGTTGCCCGCCTCCAGGTTGGGCTCGATGGCCTCTTTATAGATGGTGCGCTGCACCTCATCAGGCAGCAAAATCATCACCCAGTCGGCCAATTTAACGGCATCGGCCACGGGCTTAACGGTAAGTCCCTCGGCTTCGGCCTTGGCGGTGGAGCGGCTGCCTTCGTAAAGGCCCACAATGACGTTGACGCCGCTGTCTTTAAGGTTGAGGGCGTGGGCATGGCCCTGGGAACCATAGCCGATAATGGCTACGGTTTTGCCGTTGAGCAAATCTAAGTTGGCGTCACTGTCGTAGTACATGCGGGCCATGGGGTTCTCCTTGAAATCGACGGGCGATGGCGTTTTGTTAGCAAGCTCTTGATTTTACCAAACTAAGGGTGGTAAGCCAAAATACCCGCTGCGCCTTACTTAAGGCCTGGCACCACACTCGGGCTCAGCCTTGGCCACCGTCACCTCTCCCCAACAAACCCGCCGTGGCCGGTCTCAAAGCTCAGCCGTGCCATAGTCCGCTTTCAGGCCAGGCTATTCAGCAGCCTGGCGGGGCATCATGTTCTCCCCCTTGAGCATGCGCTGGGCCGCATCCAGCAACATTTCTTCCAGGTAGGGCTTGGTAAAGTAGCCCTTGGCACCCAAGTCGACGGCTACCTGCCGATGGCGATCGGCCCCCCTCGAAGTCAGCATGGCAATGGGAATTTGATTTAGATTGCTGTCTTTCTGAATCCGCGAGAGCAGCTCTAGTCCGTCCATACGGGGCATTTCGATATCGCAGAAGACTAGGTCGCAGGGCAGGCCCGATCGCAGCTTTTCCCAGGCCTCCTGACCGTCGCGAGCCTGCTCAACCCGGTAGCCCACCTTGTTAAAGCTCATGGACAGCAGCTCGCGCACCGTAATTGAGTCATCTACAATCAGCACCGTAGGATCGTTGGGTACGGCGACTTCGACCGGCTCTTCCACTGCCCCCTGGGTCCACAGGGAGGTGGATGCATCGCGGCGAACTCTGCCGCTAGCGAGGTCAATCAGCTCTAGCACATCGGCAATCGGCATGACGCGACCATCCCCCAGCACCGTAGCACCGGCGATCCCCATGGGCTTGGGCACCGGCCCCTCCAGCTGCTTAATCACAATTTCCTGCTCACCGATCACTTGGTCTACCTGGAGGGCGATAAAGGTGCTGGCACTGCGCAGCACCACAATGGAAACCACACCTTCATCCTGGGGACCGCCGTAGACCCGCCCCCGACCGAGGCTGCGGTTGAAGCGCAGCAGTTCGCCTAGGGGGCGGAAGGGGAGTAGGGTATCGCGCCAGAGAATGCAGGAGTGGCCCTGATCGTCGGTTTGAATGCGCTCCTTCGGCACATCGAACATGTCTTCGACCCCGTCCATGGGGAAGGCAATGCGGGCCTGGTTGTTGACGCAGCTCAGCGCCTTGGTAATGCTCAGGGTGAGGGGCAGGCGAATAGTAAAACTAGTCCCCTTGCCCACCTCAGACTCAATGGTGATCGAACCGCGAATGTCGGCTAGGGCGGTGCGCACCACGTCCATGCCTACGCCGCGCCCGGAGAAGTTATCGGCCTGGTCGCGAGTGCTGAAACCGGGCAGAAACAGCAGGTCATAGATCTCAATTTCTGTCATGGTCTGGGCTTCTGCGGGGGTAATCAGCCCCTGCTTAAGGGCCTTGGCTTTGACCACTGCTGGGTTAATGCCGCCGCCGTTGTCGGCAATATAGATCACGGTCTGGTTGCCCTGGTAGAAGGCCCGCACGGTGATGGTGCCCTCCCTTGGTTTACCCGTGGCCAGACGATCCTCCGGGGACTCAATGCCGTGGGTAATGGCATTGTTAACCAGGTGGGTCATGGGGTCGTAGAGACGCTCTAGGATCATTTTGTCGATCAGAGTATCTCGCCCTTCCACCAATAGCTTGGCCTCCTTGCCGCACTGGATCGAAATATCGCGAACCGCTCGAGGTAGGCGGTCGGCGGTTTGCCCAAAGGGCACCATGCGAGCTTTATTGAGCCCCTCCTGCAGCTGGGTAGTCACCTGGCGAAACTGGCGGGCGATCTGATCGGTGGAGTCGATGGTGAACTCGATGTCTGACGAAGCCTCGCGCACCCGCACAATCAGTTCGATCATCTCCTGGGATAGGGTATGGAAGCCGGTAAAACGGTCCATCTCGAGGGCATCGAAGGTGGCTCCGGTAGCGTGGCTGCTGCCGCTGCGGTCAGAGGAGGAGACTCCCAGGGCAAAGGCCTGGCGGTTGGCAATCAGGGAGCTTTCCAGCAGCGATCGCTCGTACAGATCGCGCATGCGCTGGCCCACGTCATTGAGCTGCGAGACCTGGTGCAGCAGGTTGTCGAGAAACTGTCGTAGCCGCTCCTGGTCTTGCTCCAGGGAATTGCGGTTGACCACCAGTTCCCCCACCAGGTTGCTGAGGGTGTCGAGGTGGCCCACGGAGACCCGCATGGTCTGATCGGTGGTGCTGCTAGCTCGCCGGGGCGATCGCCTGGCCGAGGGCAGGGCGGCCCGGCGACTGCTCAGGGTGGGGGTCGACCCGCCGAGTTGGTCAGCTTCCTCCAGCAATTTCTCCAGATCGTCAAATTCATCATCCCCGCTGTCCAGGGAGAAGTCGCTCACCGCAGACGCAACGGGGTCCACCTCGGCTAGGTTGATGTCGGCAAGGGAACTACTGGGTAGATCCTCCTCAAGCAGCGCATCGAGGTCATCAAAGCGGTTCGGTTCTAGCTCCTGCGCCTCTATCCGAGGGGTTTCGGCAGTGTCGCTGCGATCGTCGTTGGGTCTCTCTGGGGTGGCCTCAAGGGCTACGTCCTCTTGACTCAAGACCTCAGCCGAAGATCCCGCCACCGCCGTGTCGACAGCAGCTGGTTCCAGTCGGCTCTCCAACTCAGTAAAATCTGCTACCGTTTCTGCTTCCGTTGGGGCCTCATCCTGGGATGGGTATGCGATAGGGGTAGGGAGACTGGATGCCGCCGCCGCTGCATCGGTCAGGGGAAGGTCAAAGATGCTTGCCCCCAGCGGCAAGTCCCCAAAGGGGTCATTCTGTAGCGCCTCTGCATCCCCCTCCAGCAGATCAACATCGAGGTTGAACTCAGGCATAGTGTGGGCATCGTCGTCGTCGACAGGCTCGCCATCGTCCAGGGGATCAAAAAAGTGCTCTAGCTCATTCCCTAACGACGCACTGAGGGCGTCGGAGCCCGCCGGGCGATCGAGATCAAAAAAGGCGTCTAAGGGTTGGTCTGCCGCCTCAGGGATAGATCCATGGCTCGCCACCGAGGCAGCCAGAAAGGCATCTAGTGGATCTGCCTCGGCAACGATTGGGGGGGCGGCTGCCACCGCTTCTAGTTCTAAGTAGTCAGCCTCAGCATCTGCCGATGGAGGGGCGCCTCCCGCATCTAGGTCATAGCCAAATAGACTGGCTAGATCATCCATGCCATCCTGGCTGGCTTCCTCGGTATCTGCTTCGTCGACTAGCAAATCGGCAAATTCCGCGTTGAGGTGGTCGGTCAGCTGGTCCCCATCTAAACCAAGGTCGGCCAGCGACGTCTCGGGCAGCTCCTCGTCTTCCCACATGTCGGCCAGACTGGCGGGGGCACTCTCAAACAAATCGGCCAGGCTGTTGAGCTCCGCAGCTCCCACCGCCGGACCCACTCCCCCATATTCCTGGGGACCAGACTGATCGTCAGTCAGGGGCTCATCCAGCTGGGCAAAGACCGACTCCAGCCCTGTATCGGTAACATTATCGGCCTCGTCGACCTCAAGCTGATCGAGCCAATTGTCGGCTTCCACTAGGGCAAAGTCATCGGCATCGCCCTCCTCAGCCGCAGCGAACAGATCGGCCAGGTCCTGATCCTCTGTGTCACTGCTGAGGGCCTCGGCCAGCAGAGCATCCAGGGTAGAGTCGTCGCTGGCCTGGCCTAGTTCCGCCTCTATCCTGGCAACCGGCAGCAGTTCCCGCAGAGTCTGGGAAGCAGCCACCTGGCCATGGGCTCCGGTTAAAACCTGATCCTGGGCTTGCTTCAGGTCTTTAATCACCACCGGGGCCAGCGTGCGGTAGGTCTGCTGAGGGTTGGCGATCGCCTGATCCACCAGGTTGGTGAGGGCGCACCACTGGCTGAGTTCAAACTGTTCACCGAGGCTGTGCAAGCGCTGGCAGAGCCGTCCCAGTTCTTTCCGCGAAGCACTGTCATCGGGCTGCTTAAAGGTAGCCAGCATATCCCGCAGCAGGGCCGGAATATCGCTGCGAAACACCAGCTGTAGGGCACTGGTTTCGGGGTGCTGAACTGGCTCTGTCGCCGATGGGCGAACGGCGACAGGCTCTGGTACGACGGGGGAAGGCACCGGAGTTGCCGCCACCAGCGAGTTGAGGTGAGACTCCGCCTGCACAAAGACAGGTTCCAGGTGAGCCATGATTTCCTGGGCCTGGTCATCGGTGAGGCCAAAGGGGCTCTGCAACTGCTCCAGCTGTTCCTGCAGGCCGTCAAAGATTTGCAGTAGGCCGCTCTCCAAGTCGCGATCGGGATGCACCCGAGACTCTTTCATTACCTTGAAAAAGTCTTCCATCCGGTGGGACGTGCGCTGAATACTATGCAGGCCCAGCATAGCGGCCCCACCCTTCACCGAGTGGGCGGCCCTAAAGACCTCGTTCATCATCTCGGGATCGTCGACGGTAGCCGCCAAGTTCAACAAACCCTGCTCAATGGTGGTGAGATGATCCTTGGCCTCTTCGATGAAGTACCCCAAGATTCGTTTTTGATCTTCAGGCAGCATGTCGATTTCCCTCTGAACGCCTTCCTACCGTTATCCGTTAGAGCCCCTTGGACTGCACTGCACCTAGCACTAGGACCGCTCTACCTTAAATCGCTCCACCGAGGTGAGCAGGTCACGGGCAACTCCCACCAGATTTTGCAGTGACCCCGATACTCGCTGGGCTTCCTGGGATGTTTCCTGGGCGGTCAGTTCTACCGATTGCATCACCTGGGCTACGGCCCGCGAGGTTTCAGTCTGCTCCACGGTGTCAGCGGTAATCGATCGCACCAACACGTCGATACGATTCGACACCTGAATGATGTCCTCCAGCGATCGCTTCGCTTGCTCGGCCAGACGTGTACCCTCAATCACCTGCTGGGTGCCCTCCTCCATGGCGGTCATCACACCGCTGGTCTCACTCTGAATTTGCAGCACAATCTGCTCAATTTCTTTGGACGCCTTGGCGGCCCGGTCGGCCAGTTGTCGCACCTCGTCCGCCACAATGGCAAAGCCCCGGCCCGCCTCGCCCGCCCGCGCCGCCTCAATGCTGGCGTTGAGCGCCAATAGGTTAGTCCGGGAGGCGATCTGCGAAATCAAGGCCACGATCTTCGAAATTTCCTGGGAAGACTCTGCCAGACGCTTCACCTTACGAGTGGTTTCGGCCACCGTTTCGCGAATCTCTAGAATGCCTGCCACGGTGCGCTCCACCGACTCACCGCCCTTGAGGGCCGTAGACGATGCCGTGCGCGCTACCTCCTCAGCTTCGCGAGCGCTTTCGGCCACCCGCTGAATCGAGTCGGTCATCACCTGCACCGAGTTTAGGGTGACAGCCAGCTCCTCCGCCTGACGCAGAGCGTCCGCCGACAGGCTGCGGGCAAAAATTTCGTTCTCGGTCGATCCCTTGCTCACCTGGCGGGCGGCCACGCTCACCTGCTGCACAATTTCCCGCAGATTTTGAATAGTAAGGTTAAAGGAGTCGGCTACGGCCCCGAGGACGTCGGCCGTCACCTCGGCCTGCACCGTCAGGTCGCCTCGCGCTGCCCCTTCCACATCGTCAAGCAGACGAATCACCTGCCGCTGTAGGTCTTCCTTGGCTTGCTCTTGCTCCTGGGCCTTGCGCTGGGCCTCGCTAGTGGTAGTCAAGATGACCCGCGACATTTTGTTGAAGCTGCTAGCCAAATGGCCAAACTCATCTTCGGTAAACACCGTAGCCCGGGCCGATAGATTGCCCTGAATCACTGTGTCAAACTGGTGCTGCAAATCGTCAACGCTTCGTTTAACCTGGCGATGGGCTAAGTGTCCAACGACTAGGGCGGACCCAAACCCGGCCACCCCTCCCGCTAGGGCCATAGCGGCATGTACAGCCTTAGGCATTTTTTGTCCGGGTTGCAGGGCTGAGGCTGCAAAATTAATCATTCCCACGGCCAGGGCTGAGGTTACCCCCGCTGCAATAGCCACAATGAGCTCTTTGGTCGGCAGCTGGGCATTGTCTAAAAAGCTTAGCCAATCTTGCTCGGCCGCCATGACCTCAACCCCATGGCCATCCCCCTGGGTAAAGACGGGCAAACTATCAGTGGCGCCCGCAATGCTAAAAATATCGTCATCGCTAATGGCTGCTTGGTCAGTCGCATCGCTGAGGTCAAAGGCAGAGGTGGCGCTGCCAAAGCTGCTGTTGTCATCGGTGGAGCTGAGTCCTGAGGTTCCTACCGACGGGGTGGTAAAGCCTGCTGAACTGTCCGACAGCTCAAAGTCGGGTAGGTTGCCTAAGTCGTCAAAGTCACTAAATTCATCCAGAAAGTCAACGTTGCTGCTCGGCTGGGCGCTGTCTTCTCGGTGTGGACTAGAGCCGTTGTCATAGGAGTCGTAGTCGAGGCCAACGCCACTATCTCCGGCAGTATCAAAGTCATCGCTGAGGAGATCGGGTTCAGGCGCAAATACCGTCATATCCTCCCCGCCACCGTCCGCTAGGGGCCAACCCTGGTTCATCAGGTCGGCATCTTCGTAGTAGGCATCTTCGCCGTAGCCTCCGGTGCTAAAGGGGTCAGCGCCATTGCCGACCTCAAGAGAATCCAGGGATTCATCTTCATCGAAGGTGAGATCGTCAAGCTCATCCTGACCTCCGGTCCAGCCGCCGCTTTCCCTAGGGTCGCCGCCAAAGTCTGCCCCCGCACCGCCGGGAGCAGGCCCAAAGGGATCGTCCGGGTCAAGGGCAAAGGGATCGCTCAGAGCGCTGGCCTGAACCGATCCGCCCGCCACGGAGCCTGGGAACTCGTCTTCTTCGTCATCCTCCAGGCTGAAATCTCCCAGATCGAGACGATCGACGGCATTGGTAGCCCCAAGACTGCTATCTAACCCCATCGGAGCCGAAGCGTTGGCGTCAAAGAAGGTGTCGCCAACGTCGCCTTCGTAGTCGGAGACTGGCCCCGCCGTGAACTGGTTGGCGTAGTCTAATCCGTTGGTGGCGTAGTCGACATACTCGGACTCAGAGGTAAGGTTGAGCACTGCACTGTACTGAGCGGCGGCTACGTCATACCGCTGCAAGCCGTAGCAGTAGATATGTCCTCGCAGCAGCAGCACACTGGGATCGTCAGGGTAGTCGTTTGCTAACTGGTCAATCACTACTGCCGCCTCAGGGTAGTTGCCCTGAACGTAGGCTTTTTCTGCTTTTTGATAGGCTTGAGAGTAATCGATGCCTGAAGCCATGGTCTTCTCCTGCCGGTGCAATATCCTAAGGGGGGTAAGGGCCTAAGGCCTAAGGGGGTTAAGGGTAGGCTAAGCCCTAGGTGGCCCACCGGGCCGAACGAATAACGGCAACGTGGTCAAGCAGCCTGAGGGTCTTATGCTCGCCGGCATCAACGATCCATTCCCCACGCAAGAACGGAGCCATAGTATCTGGACTAGTGTCGGATACCCTTGTTTTATCGGGGTTTAGCCAACGGGTCCCCACAATTCGGTTAACGGCCAAGCCTAGCATAGTTCCCTGATCTTCGATGGCAATAACCGCTATCTCGGGGCGGTCGGTGTTAAGTACCGTCGAGTAGCCCAGAAACTGCCCTAAATCGGCCACCCACACCACTCGCCCCTGCTCGTTAAGGGTGCCCAGCAGCAGGTTCGACACATTGGGAATGGGGGTAATGCGATCGGGCGGTTGTTCAATGATGCGACGAATGCCGGTAGCGGGCAGCGCAAATTCATCTTCCGCAGTCACGAAAAATCGTAGAAACAGCTCACCGTCAGGGGTTTCGAGCTCTTGCAGCTCTGGATCTTGGTCTTGCCCGGTCTGGGTTAGAAAGTCAGGATTACCTACCATGGTTCTAGTATGAGTTATTCCCTCAGTAGTTGCTTTACCGTGCCCACCAGCTCAGTGGGTTGAAACGGTTTGGCGATATAAGCATCTGCCCCCTGTTTCATGCCCCAGTAGCGATCGAAATCTTCGCCCTTGGAAGAGCACATGACCACCGGCACGTGTTGGGTCGATGGATCGGCTTTTATCCGTCGGCATAGCTCATAGCCGTTCATGCGAGGCATGACAATATCGAGCAATACCATATCGGGACGCTGGTTCTGGATTTGCTCAAGGGCCTCCATACCGTCGCTCGCGACGGTCACGCTTAGCCCGATACCCCGCAGTAGCCCGATAATCATTTCCCGCTGAGGAATGCTGTCTTCCACCACCAGAACTGTACTCATAGGTTGACTCAAAAAGGCCCGATTAAGGCCCGGCATAAATCGACAGCTTGTGCTAAATAAAATCAGCTATCGCCGAGGGATCTAACATGCTCCTTGTCCCTTGAGAACGGAGACTGCAACCCTGAGTGATGTGAATATAAAGTACCCTCAAACGCTATATATACTGTCGTTTTAGATAAATTAATCAACCCGATTGATTAGATTATGGCGAATCTTATCGAAAATGATGCAAAAACTCTGCTCAGGCTAAGGAATGTTACCGAGGCATGGTCGCCTCGCTTAGGTCTATATCGAATTCATCTTCGATCGCCTCAGCCAGTAAAATGTCTGGTCGAGGGCGATCGCGATCGCCAGGGCCAACATATTTTTCCACTAGGGCCAGCAGTTCCCCCGGCCCAAAGGGCTTAGTTAGGTAATCGGTCGCCCCCACCATCCTGGCCTTGACCCGATCTAAGAACCCGTCTTTGCCGGTCAGCATCACAATAGGGGTTTGGCGGAAGGCGCTGGAGTGTCGCAGCATAGCGCAAACCTCGTAGCCGTCGAGGTCAGGCATGGCAATGTCGCAAAGAATCAGGTTGGGCTGCAGCTGAAACAGCAGGCCTAACGCCTTGAGCGGGTTGCCAATCGAGGTGGCTTCGTAGCCCTGCCCGTCAAGGATTTGTTCTACCGCATGACGCACCGTAGCGCTATCGTCCACACAGACAATCCGAGGCAGGCGATCCGAGGCAGAATGCTGGACATTGAGAACCCGGCCGACTGGACTGGGGGGATATACCAGGCTGACCTGGCCCTGCTGAATGGCCGGCACCAGACTGCGAGCTACGCTGAACAGGTCCCGACTAAGGTAGCGGGCAATGCGCCGGATTGAGGTCTTGCCGTCCATCCAGGTGACCATGCGCTGGTAGACCTGATCGGACATGCTGGCCCGAAAGGCCTCTGGAGCCAGCACCACTGGGCACTGATCGGGGGATTGCAGGTGGGGATGTAGCTGGTGCCAGGCTTGAATTTGCTGGGTCAACCCGGCTACCAAGTCACTAATGGGGTGGGTCATCAGCTGGGGGCTGAGGGCCGGGCTGAGCTGAAACACGAAGGCGCCGTTGTGCAAACTAAGCAGGTCGAATAGGGTCTCGTGCACCATATGGCTAAGCATGGCCCGGCCCTGGTCTGGAGTAATCTGGTGCTGCTCTAGCAGGGCCCATAGGGTGCCGTATTCCAGGGAGTTAAGGGTGGCGATCGCGTCAATTTTGCTGGGATCGGGCAGCGCCTGATCAATGCCGTAGCGATGTAGATGATCCCGCAGGCGGTCAAGTTGATTGTCAGTCGTACCGGCATAGATCACTTGCCCGTTGTCCAAAAAAACTAGCCATGAAGGCGGGGCCGCCTCAACTAGCGCACCGTCAAAGGGCTGGACGAGGGGTTGATTGCCATAGCTACCATAGCTTTCGAGGTACAGCTCACCGGTGCGCTGCCCTAGTTCAATCAGCTGCAAAATGCTGCGGATATCAATTTCTGACAAATAACCCTGCATGAGGCAATCCAAGGATGGGAATAGCACCTGGATAATCAGGCTGGTGGTAAAAGCGGAGCTCAACTGAGCATGCCCTAACGAGAACTCCTGCACACGTCCCAGCCCTGCGGGCTTTTAGTAAGCCTTCCTCACCGCCCTCGGCGGGAATTTAGAGGAAAGGGAATACCTAAAGACAAGGAAACCGTTTTAGGGTCCGCGCCCCTTTTAATCTGGCTCTAGTATACGGTGCTCCGCTGAGGATGTCGCTTCAAGACCGATGACGTTCCCGTTCGCCAGTCCTGTTCACTATTCAAGGAGAAGAAATCCCAGGCAGGCGGTCCCCGGATCGTGAGGCAGGGGGCAAAATGAGCAATAGCCCCATAAAGTATGGTCTCGTCCCGCCAAAATTAGCTAAAATGCGATGTAGCTTTGGCAGCAGCACCATACCCCCGCACGCGCCAGTGGTCTAGCATTTCTGGTTGATCGCTGGTGCCAAATAACCCCAGACGGGTTCCGGACATATATCCGGGTGTATCCGCTCGCCCTTAACCGTTGTCTTGGCGTTTGCGCTAGGGTTTATCGGGCACCCTAAATACGATTAGGATAGAGGGAAGGCAAGGGGTGCAGATTTGTCTCTCAAGGTTACGCTTAACTGGCCTCAAAGCCATAATCGTTATATCCAACGAACGGTTGAGGGAACTACTGTAGGGCTGAATACTTTGGCCGGTTTCCCGCTGGCTTAGGGTATTCAGAAAGCTTTATCCTTCGAGCGTCCAACGCCTATTCATTGCCTAGAACCCTCAAGTATTAAACCTTGCCTTCAAGAGTTGACCTTCTAAGCCACAAGGATCACCAGCGTGCTGTACCTCGCAGAAGTTCAAAAAAAGACCGGATTTATCAGCAGCGGCAAGCCCGAGTTTAAGCTGCTTGCCTGCCAGCGCAGCGAACACAGCTGGAGCAACGTCAACGGGGAGGAAACCCTACCCGCTCCCGATGACGCCTCCTACAATGCAGGGGCCTTGGTGATGGTTGAAGTCAGCGGCAACCGTCAGGTACAGCGCCACTATGAGGCCGGTCGCACCCTCACTAGCATCCTGCAAAACTTCTCTAACCTGAGCAAAAAATCTAAGACCCAGGAGGAGGAGATTGAGCAGTGGAAGCAGTCCCTCACCTTCCAAAGCCAGGAGCTCAATCGTCGGGAACTGGAGCTGGAGGCTCGCCAGGAGCAGGTTGAACAGGCCGAAGCCGATATTGAGCAGATCGACGCCCAGCGACAGGAGCTAGAGCAACTGCGCCAAACACTGACGCAACAACAGGAAGACCTCAATCGCAAAACGCAGGATCTGGAGGGGGCCTGGGCTCATCTAAACGGCGAAATGCGTCGCCTGGAGGAGCAGCGGGCTGAGGGGGGCTCCGGGTTAGACCCGGCCCAAGTTGCTAACCTACAGGGTGCCCTCAGCCGTCTGACTGAAGCAGTTATGCCTGTAGAGGCCCTGCGAGAGCCCCTCACCCACACTACTGACGGACTGAACTACCACCAGAACCTGCTGGGGGATTATCGTCAGTCCCTGGAAAATCAGCGCCAGGGACTCGAGCATCGGCAGCAGGAGCTTGACGAGCAGGCTCGCCAGATGGAACAGCGCTGGACGGACTATCGTCAGGCCGAAGCCGCCCTGGTCGCCCAACGGGAAGATTTGAAGCTGCGACAGCAGGCGGTTAAGGCTCAGCAGGAGCAGCTCCACGCCCTATCTGACACCCTTCAGACCCAAACCAGTTTGCACAAGCAAATCTATGATCTCCTCAACACCACCGACAAGGTACGGCTGAGTAAGAAGATCGATGTAGCGGCCCTAGAGGCTATGGATGTAGACCAGCTCCAGGCCACGGTGAATGATCTAGAAAAAGATCTAGAAAAAATGTCGCGGTTTGTCTCCGATCAGGAGGAGGAGCTGGCCTTAGAGTTGCAGGCTCTGAATGAAACCAAGGCCAAGATGGAGCAGGCCAATGAGTTTGACCGTATGCAGATAGAGACGGAGATGGCTGAGGAGCAAGACCGTTATCAAATGCTCAACGAGACTCTGGTGGGCCAGAGGCGTAACCTGCTAGAGCGCGAGGAGGTGCTCAGTCAGCACCAGGCCGTCCTGTGGCGCCGACAGGGGCTGTCCGTAGAAGACACCCCCGCTAGCATGGTTAACCTAGAACCCCTGCTCAACGCCGTTGATGGCCAACGACAGCAGACTATAGAGGCTATTCAGGGCCTAGAAGCAGGCATTAAACAGGCTCAGGAGGCGCTAGGCCAGCTCAGGGGTGATATTGAAGGGGCAGAGGCAGCGCTGATGGCGCAGCGCTCCGAGATCGAGGCCTTTGAGGCGCAGCTGCGCCAGCAACAACAGGACATGGGCAGCCTAGTTGGTAAACTAGCGATCTGCGAAGAGCTGCTCAATCCAGCTCAGGAGAGCGTTAACGGTTTGCGCCTTTCCCTAGAGAATTTGACTGGGGGGATGACTAAGCTCCAGGAGGTCAACGACTATCAGCTTCAGGCCATTGCCGAACTGCGTCAGGTCGTGGGCAGCCTGGGTGTTTCGCAGGTGGCGACATCCTGAGGGGCAGAGATGCTAAAGTCGGCTGGTACTGTCTAGAGGTGGGAGCACCCATGATCTGGGTCAACGAGCAAATTGATCCCTCCGGAATTATTTATTCGTGCATTGCGTGCAGCAACGAAGCCCAGGCCCAAGCGTGCCACCGCTCGTTTTTGGAAAACCTCACTGAAGACCAGAAGGCCGCAGGATGGGTAGCTCAAATGCGCACCGTTGATTCCTGGGAGGAGGTGCCGGTCAACGCCCTGAAGCTCAGTTACTAAGCGCGAGCTTCTCTGTAACAGATGGGCTCGCCTAACCTAGCGGCTAGATTGTCGCCATCGCCACCGTTGATCCAGAAGGGTGTGGCTAAGAACTCGCACCGGGTGGTGGGTTTCCCCCGAGAAGAGGGCGAAGTCTATAGGCCCCAACGTTTGCTCCGCCCTTTCGGCTAGAGCCAACAAAAAGGGATCGTTGAGGGCGATCCGGTGATCGAGGCGCAGAGTCAGCAGGGGGAGGCCTCCATGCCCGGCCCCGGGGACAAGGCCCCAATCGTGCTGATTTAGCATGGTTTGCAATGGCTCTCCAGCCGTATGGCGGAACTGCTCGAGCTGTTGGTGCTTTTGTCTCAGTTCTTGCAGGAGTTGGTGGTTGGTTAACATCGTGCCTCTCCGCTAATAGCCGTGACATAAAACCCTCTCCTCGAGTGTAAGGGGCAAGCCCGGCTCTGGAGTGGAAGACTTTCTATTGCTCTGCTTGGGCACTACCTATGGGAGTCCTTGGGACCAGAGTTGGCTCCAAGGGCTGAGAGACGGAATTTTCAGGATTGGTTGAAGTTGTATTTTGCTGTTGCCCTATGCCAAGTATTGAGTACATTAAGCTGGATCAGTTTTTGAAGCAAATGCAGGTGGTGGCGACCGGTGGACAGGCTAAGCTAATGATTCAAGATGGTGAGGTTAGGGTGAATAGCGAGATCGAAATTCGGCGGGGCCGCAAGTTGGTGAACGGCGATCGCGTTACCGTAGACGGGCAAGTTTGGGTCGTCGATCTGGCGGTGCTGGGCTAGTCTGTTTAAATTAGCTGTCCCTGGGATTTGGTTTTCGCCCCAGCAAAGTTTATCGACCTGTTAAGCAATCTCGAACTTTCCCTGGGAATACGGACCGAAGGCAGGCAATATGGAAAGCTAAGTTAGGTCTATGCAAGTCCGGCTCAGGGGCGGTGGCTCTGCCACAGAAGACAATTCCCGGCTGGGCTTAAAGTGGGTCTACCGTTGTTATTTCATTATGAGTAGTGCTATGGGATTAAGCGATATTTTGAACGACCAGATGGTCAAGGACAGGGTTGTAGCTGACTGTGCCCAACTGATCGATCGCCAGGTGTCCGCCAAGGGTGGTCTAGGGGGTATGGCCCTCAAAGCAGCCTACGGCGTTGTTAAAGGCATCGACGCCAGCTATGTGCCTGGGGCCATTGAGCGGATTCTGCCAGAGGTGGTCAGTGCCCTAGACCCCATGTGGGCAGAAGGGGCGCAGGCCGGTGACCCAGTGGCCTACCTGAGTCAAAATCAGGCCCAAGCTGCCGATGTCATTCTGAGCACCACCGATCGCCGGATTGCTGGCTCAAACAACGGCATGGTGAAATCCTCCTACGCAAAGCTACGGCAGTCGGTTAAAGGGGATGTGGCGGGGGCGGTACCCGGCCTCGCCGAGGTCCTCGGTACCCACAGCCCGGTGACGCAGTAACGGGTCTAGCCGGTGGTTTGGTACAGCGTTTCCCAGTAGGGCTCGGCAAACTTCACCAGCCAGTCTTTGATGTGGTACGTGGCGCGACAGTCGTCTTCGTTGTAGCGCAGAATGGCGTCTAGGTAGGTGCGATCGCCGGTTTCGGTCCAGGCGTTGTACCAACAGATCGACTGCGCTCCATTGGCCCCTTCGTCGCGCCAGTCAAAACCCATCCAGCGGGCGATGTGCTTGAGAGCATAACTCTCAATGGGCAGGGTGACCCCGTCGGTGATGCACTTGTGCACGTCGAAGAAGCGATCGAGCAGTGCTTCGATTTGGCGGTAGGGAGTGCCATAGAGCTGGCCTAGCTTGCGCACCGTTTGGGCCTCGTAGGGGCAAAAATGGTACACGGGGGCATGGGGGTAGGTGTGCACCAGGTCGAGAAAGTCATTCCAGGCAGTGCGCTCCTGACGGTGGTTTTCGGCCAGCAAGGCATGGAAGTTGGTCTCACCGGTGCGGTTGTTGACCACGAGCACTCCGTGCAAATAAATCAGGTTTTGATCGGGGGCAGCCTCAATATCGAAGTACAGCTCCACCTCACCCTCTGGCAGATCTTCGGGCCACAGCGGAAAGCCATGGGGGGCGTGGGGGGCACTGCGGGGGATAGCGCGGTTGTCGATTAAGGCCTGGGCCTGGTGCACCAGTTTCTCGGCGACCTGTTCGCCAAAGCCCGGCAGGGGGGCCAGGTGGGCCGGACTGGCCTGGGCTAGGGCGGCTACGGTGGTCAGGTGGTGCTGTTTAAGAAACCCATAGCGGGCCGGAGTGACGCCGGGCAGCAGCGACAGGTGGCGGGTGGCCTTGGCCTCGGCGTAGCAGTGGCTGAACCAGTGGCAAAGGTCGCAGCGACTGTGGGAAATAAAGAGCTCTGGGACCTGGGTGCCGCGCAGTTCCACTAGGCAGTCGCTCAGCACCGTTTGTAGCTTGGGGACTAGGCGAGCCAGGTCGATGGCGTACATTTGGCCCCCGCGCAAGGATAGATAGCTGGCCTCGGGCCAGACCCCCTGGACTCGCGACAGCACGTAGGCATGATAGGCGGCCACCACCTGGTAGTCAAGCTTGGGCTTCTTACCCAGCTTGATGTCCACGGGGATATAGATCCAATCGCCCCAGCAGGACCAGCCAGGCTGCCTGACCAGCAGGTCGGGCTGGCTGACCAGCTGTACCCCGGTGACTGCAGAGTCGGCAACTAACACCCCCTGCTGAATCGCCTCCACGCCGTCCGCCATGAGGTCGAGGGTGGCCCTGGCTCCTACGGCCCAATCGCCCGAGGGAAATTGGGGCCGATGCAGGGGGTAGTAGTCTTCGAACACCCGCTCTCGGTGCAGCACGCTGTCCTGCCGGAGCTTGAGCAGGTAGTCAGAGGGGGGAGCCTGATGGGCGCGATCGCCGTATAGATCTAAAAAAGCCCGTCGATTGCAGCGCTGGTAGTGAAACAGCACATCGTCGGTGAGCCAGCGAATGAATGAGGCGGAGCCGGGTGCCGGCACCTCAGCCAGAAACCCCAGGGGGCTTTGCGGGCTACCCTCTGAACTCGAATGCGGTGGCAGGGGGTGACTAGCAGGCAAAGCGGGTTATCGGGCAGGCGCTAGAGAACAGTGGGCAGGGGGACTGGAACTGGCGGGCTGGGCCGACGAACGGTTGGGTCGGGCTGGGGGACTGAGCCGCCGCCGTGAAGACTAGGGACGACCGTTGCTGGCCATCACCCATCGGGGGCTGAACTGAGGTGTAGTGCGTATGCTGAATCAATTGACTGGCCAGTCCTCAGAGCAACCTACGGGACGTATGCTCATGCTATGCATGTTATACCCTAACGAGGTTTCCTGGGGAGGGCGCGGGGTGGCTCCGTGGTGCGATCGCCTCTGCCGATGCGGGCTAACCCTGCTGGGGTGGGATAGGGTGGAAGCAGCCTCTAACGTTCAGTCCCTCCCATGCTCCATTCTCCTTCGCTGCTCGATGACCTGATGGCCCATCGCCAGCAGTTCCCGGCCCTGGCAGGGAAGCAGTACTTCAACTACGGCGGCCAGGGGCCGATGGCCCAGGTTGCTCTGGCCGCCATGGTTCAATCCCACCAGCAGATGCAACAGCTGGGCCCCTTCTCTGGGGCGGCCAATCAGTGGGTGGTGGCCGAGGCGGCCCAAGCCCGCGCAGCGATCGCCGCCGAACTGTGCACCACCGCCGACACCATTGCCCTCACCGAAGATGTCACGGTGGGCTGCAACATTCCCCTTTGGGGCATCGCCTGGCAGGCCGGGGATCACATCCTACTGTCGGACTGCGAACACCCCGGCATCGTCGCCACGGTGCAGGAAATTGGCCGGCGTTTTGGGGTGACCCACAGCTTTTGTCCGCTGCTGGAGACGGTTAACGGCGGCGATCCGGCGGCGGTGGTGGCTCAGCACCTACAGCCCAACACTCGGCTGCTGGTAATCAGCCATATTTTTTGGAACACGGGCCAGGTGCTGCCCCTGGAGGCCATTGTGACGGTGTGCCGCGATCGCCCCCAGCCGGTCCTAACCCTCGTGGATGCAGCTCAGTCAGTGGGGGCGCTCCCCCTGGATCTGCCTGCCCTAGGGGTCGACTTCTATGCCTTTACCTGCCACAAGTGGTGGTGCGGCCCGGCCGGGCTGGGCGGGCTCTACCTGCGCCCAGAGGCCATGGAGCACATCGCCCCCACCTTCATTGGCTGGCGCAGCATTACCGTCGATGCCGCAGCTAACCCCACCGGCTGGCAGCCCACCGGACGCCGGTTTGAGGTGGCAACCTCAGACTATGCGCTGCTGGCGGGGCTGCGGAGTGCGATCGCCCACCAGGCCCAGTGGGGCACCGCCGCCCAACGCTACCAGCGTCTAGTAGAACTCAGCCAGCGGCTGTGGTTCCAGCTGCAAAGCCTCCCCCAGATTCGCCCTGTGCGGCAGACCCCGCCCGACTCGGGTCTCGTCTCATTCTGGGTACTAGAGAATGGTGAACCGTCTCCCCGGTGGCACAAGCAACTGGTGGATGGACTAGAAGCCCAGGGCGTTTATCTACGTACCTTGCAAGCCCCCAACTGCGTACGCGCCTGTACCCACTACCTAACGCTGGAATCAGAGGTGGATGAGCTAGTCGCGACCATTGGCACCACGCTTAAAAATGGATAGCTAAAATTGATAGGCTGACAGGTCTAGCCGATACTTTGGTCCCCAGATTTCATGAGCGCTTCAGGTTCCGTGGATTTTCTTGACGAATACGACGTGGTGGTGGTGGGTGCGGGCCACTCCGGCTGCGAGGCGGCGCTGGCCTCGGCCCGCCTGGGCTGCCGCACCCTGATGATTACCCTCAACCTGGACAAAATTGCCTGGCAGCCCTGTAACCCTGCGGTGGGGGGGCCGGCCAAGTCGCAGTTGACCCACGAGGTGGATGCCCTAGGGGGCGAAATTGGCAAAATGGCCGATCGCACCTACCTGCAAAAGCGCGTGCTCAACAACTCCCGTGGCCCCGCGGTCTGGGCCCTGCGCGCCCAGACCGACAAGCGGGAATACGCCGCTGTGATGAAAACCATCGTCGAAAACCAGGAGAATCTGGTCCTTCGCGAGGGCATGGTGACGGATCTGGTGCTCGGCCCCAACGATCAGGTGGTCGGGGTCGAAACCTACTTCGGGGTCGCCTTTAAGTGCAAAGCGGTCATTCTCACCACCGGCACCTTTTTGGGCGGCATCATCTGGATTGGCGATAAATCTATGGCCGCCGGGCGAGCGGGAGAATTTGCGGCCAACGGTCTCACGGAAACGCTCAACCGCCTTGGCTTTGAAACCGGGCGGCTGAAAACCGGTACTCCGGCCCGAGTCGATCGCCGCTCCATTGACTTTGACCGGCTGGAACCCCAACCCGGTGACGAAGACCTGCGCTGGTTTAGCTTTGACCCCGAGGCATGGGTCGAGCGCGAGCAAATGCCCTGCCACCTGACCCGCACCACCGCCGCCACCCACCAGCTGATCCGAGACAATCTGCACCTATCGCCCATCTACGGCGGCTGGGTCGACTCCAAAGGCCCCCGCTACTGCCCCAGCATCGAAGACAAAATCGTCCGCTTTGCCGACAAAGAAAGCCACCAGATTTTTCTGGAGCCGGAGGGGCGCGACATTCCCGAAATCTATGTGCAGGGCTTTTCGACCGGGCTGCCCGAACGGCTCCAGCTCGCCATGCTGCGCACCCTACCAGGGCTAGAGCAATGCGCTGTGCTACGCCCCGCCTATGCGGTGGAGTACGATTACCTGCCCGCCACCCAGTGTTACCCCACCATGATGACTAAGCGGGTGGAGGGACTGTTCTGCGCCGGGCAGATCAACGGCACCACCGGCTACGAAGAGGCCGCCGCCCAGGGCTTTGTGGCCGGGGTCAACGCCGCGCGGCTGGTGCGCGGTCAAGAGATGTTGGTATTCCCCCGCGAGCACAGCTACATCGGCACCCTGCTGGATGACCTCTGCACTAAGGACCTGCGG
The DNA here is from genome assembly GCA_041739575.1 of Nodosilinea sp. Classification (GTDB taxonomy): domain Bacteria; phylum Cyanobacteriota; class Cyanobacteriia; order Phormidesmidales; family Phormidesmidaceae; genus Nodosilinea. The sequence goes on from JBGSNT010000038.1 coordinate 19,471, forward strand.
GAGCCCTACCGCATGCTGACGTCGCGGTCAGAATACCGGCTGCTGCTGCGATCGGACAACGCCGATCAGCGGCTGACACCCCTGGGTCGAGAGGTTGGACTGATTGACGATCGCCGCTGGGACCTCTTCACCCGCAAGTACGCCCATATCACGGCCGAAAAAGAGCGCCTGCACGAAATCCGCGTCAAAGAGCACGATGATCTAGGCCAGCGCATCGCCGCCGACACCGACCAGCGCATTAAAGGCTCCATCACCCTGGCCGACCTGCTACGCCGTCCCGGTTTCCACTATGGCGACCTAGAGCGCTACGGCCTGGGAAATCCAGAGTTGATTCGCGAAGAGCGGGAGGGGGCCGAAATTGACATCAAGTACTCCGGCTACATTCAGCGTCAGCAAAACCAAATCGACCAGGTGGCCAAAAATACCCACCGCAAGCTGCCCGAGTCCCTCAACTACATGGCAATCGACACCCTTTCCAAGGAGGCCCGCGAAAAGCTCACTCAGATCAAGCCCCTCACCATTGGTCAGGCCTCTCGCATTGGCGGCGTCAACCCCGCCGACGTGAATGCCCTGCTGGTATATCTGGAGATGCAGTCTCGGCAAGGCAGGGCGGCACAGCCCATCGGCGCCCCGTCCTAACCCCTAGAGGGTCTTATACCAAATCCGAACCGCATAACCCCGATTCGATAAAAGGTCAGACTGTAGGGGCAAATGCCATTTGCCCTTCCGAATAGGGGGTAGTCAAGCCGGATTTAGTATTAGATCAGGAGCAGCTAGATGGGGCGATCGAGGCCAAGACCGGGCGATCGCCCCATTGCGGCCACAATTCGCTAATATGTTAGGGCTCAGGTCTTCGGGCTTGGGCTCCTTTAGCAGAAATGTTGTGGGAGGTGGGCCGAGGCCCACTTTTTTATTGGCATTATTTCAGACGTTAGATGGTACATCCTCTGATTCCCCAACTGCTTGAGTTGGCGGCCCCGGTTGCCGAACAGCTGGGACTCGAAGTGGTCGAAGCAGTTTTCCAGACCAACCAGTCACCCCCGGTTCTGCGCGTTGACGTGCGTAGCCTGGAAAACGAAGACACCGGTCTGGATGATTGCGAAAGAATGAGCCAGGCCCTTGAGGCCGTCCTCGATACCACCGACATTATCCCCGATGCCTACGTGCTAGAGGTATCTAGCCCTGGCGTGTCGGCAGCCCTGGAAACCGATCGCGACTTCGTAGTGTTCAAGGGGTTCATGGTAGAGGTCACCCTATCCGACCCCCACAAAGACAAGCGGCACTGGGTCGGTCAGCTGGTGCGGCGCGATGAATCTGCGGTAGTACTCAGCCAGAAGGGTAAAACTATCGCGATTCCCCGCGATCTGGTGATTTTGGCCCAGTTAAGCGATCAAAGCCCGGATTAGCTCCTGAACGTCCAAATTTCTTTATTTAGTAAGCTTTAGCCCCGAGAGGTGAGTGGTTATGTCGCTAGTTAGTTTGCCAAATTTGCAGGAAATGATTGACGTCATTAGCCGCGAGCGCAACCTGCCCAAGCACGCGGTGGAAAATGCCCTGCGGGAGGCGCTACTAAAAGGCTACGAGCGCTACCGTCGCACCCGTGAAATCGAAACCCACTTCGACGAAGAATATTTTGACAACTTCGACATCGAACTCGATGTGGACGACTACGACGACCAGGGGTTTCGGGTGCTGGCCACCAAAACCATCGTGGAGGAAGTTACCAGCCAAGACCATGAGATCGCCTTGGCCGAAGTGCGTGAGGTCGCCCCCGAAGCCCAGGCCGGTGACACCGTAGTGCTAGATGTCACCCCCGACCAGCGCGACTTTGGCCGCATGGCTGCCATTCAGACCAAGCAGGTGCTGGCCCAAAAACTGCGCGACCAACAGCGCAAGCTCGTCCAGGAGGAGTTTCAGGATCTGGAAGGCTCCATTCTCTCCGCGCGGGTGCTGCGCTTCGAGCGGCAGTCGGTGATTATGGCGGTTAGCAGCAGCGTGGGCCAGCCCGAGGTTGAAGCCGAACTACTCAAGCGCGACCAGCTCCCCAACGATAACTATCGGGCCAACGCCACCTTCCGGGTCGCCCTCAAGAAGGTCTCCGAGGGCTCCCACCGGGGTCCTCAGCTGCTGGTCTCGCGGGCCGATGCGGCCCTGGTTGTGGAGCTATTTACCAACGAAGTTCCCGAAATTGAAGACGAGATCGTCCGCATCGTCGCGGTGGCGCGGGAGGCCAATCCGCCGTCTCGCTCCGTTGGCCCCCGCACCAAGATCGCCGTGGACACCCTGGAGCGCGATGTGGACCCGGTGGGGGCCTGCATCGGAGCCAGAGGCTCCCGCATCCAGGTGGTGGTTAACGAACTACGGGGCGAAAAAATTGACGTCATTCGCTGGTCCCCTGACCCGGCCACCTATATTTCCAACGCCCTTAGCCCGGCCCGTGTTGACGAGGTGCGCCTGGTCAACCCCGACGATCGCCAGGCCCACGTGTTGGTGCCCGAAGACCAGCTCAGTCTGGCCATCGGTAAAGAGGGGCAGAATGTGCGCCTAGCCGCCCGGCTCACCGGCTGGAAGATCGATATCAAGGACTCCGGTAAGTACGACTACGAAGAGGAAGACCGCAGGATCGCCGAGCTAGCGGCGGCCCGCGAAGAAGCTGCCCGGGAAGCCGCTGACCTGGCCGCAGAAGAAGCCGAAGCGGCGGTATGGAAGGCAGCGGCTGCCGCAGAACGGGCCGCCGCGGCTGCCAAGGCGGCGGGCCTAGAGCCCGATGACGGGCCGGCGATCGATGAGAATTTGGCGACCCCGATTCCTGGGGCAGAGGCTGAAGCCGCTGACCTGGAATCTGTGGCTGAGGCCGCTGACTCGGACGTCGAGGTGTTGGCAGAAGATGCCCTGGAGGAAGAAACTCCCGCAGGGATCGCCGAGGAAGAGTAGGTTTTGGAGGCAGCCTTTAATGCAACCTAACTATCGACGCTGTGTGAGCTGTCGGCGGGTTGCCCCCAAGCCCGAATTTTGGCGGGTAGTGCGGGTATATCCCGATCGCACCGTATCGCTGGGGGCGGGGCTGGGGCGATCGGCCTACCTGTGTCCTCAGGCCGACTGCCTGCGCCAGGCCCAGCGGAAAAATCGCCTGGGGCGGGCTCTCAAAGCCAATGTGCCCGAAGCGGTATTCCAACGGCTGTGGCAGCGTCTAGAAGGAGAACCAGAAGTCTGTAGTGCCCTGGGTCCCACCGCTCCAGGGGGGTAGGGCTGGAGCGGTGGGGCGATCGCGTCGTTACGCCCCGCCTGGGAACTGATTCCCCAAACCTTAAGGAAGATTGTGTATTTAGTCTATTTGGGCGCGGCAACCAAAAATTTTTGCAAATGAAGTGTTCTGGAGGTCTCTTCCTCTGAGATTCTGTTCATTGGGGATTCAACTGATTACACTCATAGTATGGGTATCTAGCCGGCAGCCCGCCTGTCGGTAAACTTGCTGAGTACCCCATGTCCCCATGGCCTTGGTTTACAATGCCATGCTAGGGTTAACGTCGCATCCGTCAGAATGGTTTGATGTCGTTTTGTTGGACGAAGCAGGTTGGTATGTAACACAAGCTTGACTAGCGTAGGGAGATGTGGATGAACGGCAAAGTGAGAATTTACGAGTTATCGAAGGAACTAGATTTGGATAACAAGGACATCTTGGCGATCGCCAGTCGCCTTGACATTGCCGTGAAGAGTCACAGCAGCACCATCGCTGAGTCAGAAGCTGAGCAAATTCGGACGGCGGCCCTTCAGTCCCGCAGCAATGGCGGCGGGGCCAATCGTCCTGAGCGCCCTCGCCCTGCCGCCCCGGTAAAAAATGGCCCGCCCCGACCCGAGCGCAAGCAGCAAATTTTAGAAATCCGTCGTCACCGGGTGACTCCTAAGAGCGAACCCGCCGCAGAGACCTCTGCCCCGAGTTCAGTTGCCCCCCCTGCCCAGGGCAAGCCCGTGCGCCCCAGCGCCGACGGCTTATCGCAGCCTCCCAGTCGGCCTGGAATGGCTCCCGCCCGTGGCGATCAAGCGGGCCTAAAGCCCAATCCGCCAGCGAGCCTGAATCGCCCTGTGGGTGAGGCCGTCGCCAGCGTTGAAGCCCCTGAGGGAGTCACCCAAGCGCCAGTCAAACCGCGCCCGGAACTGGTTGGGCCGGTGTCCCGCGCCACCCCCGAGGAGACCCGCGACCGAACTGAGGCACCTAGCGACGCGCCCCGTCCACCTCGCCCGGTGATTCGACGGCCTGAGAGCCGTTCTCGGGAAGATCGTGTTCCCGATGGGCGCAGCGCAGACGGCAGCGGAGCGCCCCGTCCCACGATTCCCATTCGCGAAATTGACGCCGACGAGGATGTCACTCGGCTGAAGCCTAAGCCCAAGCTGCGTCGCCCCAATGCCGATGCCGAAACAGCCCGGGCTGAAACAGCCCGCACCGATGCACCGGCGGCCAGCGACTCAATCTCTGTGCTTGGGGTCGTTGGTCTTGAGGATCATCCTCGTCGTCCTTCGCCGCCGCGCCACAAGCGTGAGGAGCGCGAAGACGAGGATGACGACCAGAAGCTGCGGGAGAAAGCCAGCAAGGCCGGCAAAACCAAGCGGCGTGGCCAGGGTGTGCTGGGGGAAGACGACGAAGATCTCGACGTACTGGTCGATGATCTCGACGAAGACGAAGATCAGGCCACGGATGCCCAGAATCTGAGTATTTCCCTGGCTCGGCCCCCCAAGCCCAAGAGCGCCGGGGGGGGCAAGCCCTCCTCGCCTACGGTCAAGAGCCACAAGCCTCAGCACCGCGACAGCAGCAGCAGCGGCGGCGGTCGTTCTCGTCGGGGTCGCCGCGAGGCCCAGCCCACCCAGGAGCGCCCCGAATTCATCGTGCTCTCTGAGGGGCTAACGGTGCATGAACTGGCCGAGCAAATCATGGTGCCCGAAACTGAGCTGATCAAGTCTCTGTTCTTCAAGGGCATTGCCGCCAACATCAACCAAACCCTTGATATCGAAACCGCCAAAATGGTGGCGGAAGAGTTTGAGGTCATGGTCGAAACCAGTGAGGTTGAGTCAGAGGCCAAGAAGGTCACCGAAATGCTGGACGAGGCTGATTTCGATAGCCTACAGCGTCGGCCTCCCGTGGTTACGATCATGGGTCACGTCGACCACGGTAAAACGACCCTGCTCGACTCCATCCGCAAAACTAAGGTGGCCCAGGGCGAAGCGGGGGGGATCACCCAGCACATTGGCGCTTACCACGTCGATGTGGATCACGATGGCGTCTCACACCAGATTGTCTTCCTCGACACCCCTGGCCACGAGGCCTTTACCGCCATGCGGGCGCGGGGCACTCGGGTGACCGATATTGCCATTCTGGTAGTGGCGGCGGACGATGGCGTACGACCCCAGACCATTGAGGCCATTAGCCACGCCAAGGCGGCTGAGGTTCCCCTGATTGTTGCAATCAACAAGGTGGACAAGGAAACGGCCAACCCCGATCGCGTCAAGCAAGAGCTGATGGAGCACGGATTAGTGCCCGAGGAGTGGGGGGGCGACACTATTATGGTGCCGGTGAGCGCTCTGTCGGGCGACAACCTGGATAGCCTGCTGGAGATGATCGTTCTGGTGGCGGAGGTGGCCGATTTACAGGCCAATCCTGATCGCCTAGCCCGCGGTACGGTCATTGAGGCCAATCTGGACAAAGCCCGCGGCCCTGTGGCTACCCTGCTGATTCAAAACGGTACCCTGCGGGTGGGTGATTCCCTCGTGGCTGGCCCCATCCTGGGCAAGGTCAAGGCCATGCTCGACGATCGCCTTCAGCGGGTTCAGGTGGCCGGTCCATCCTTTGCTGTGGAGGTGCTTGGTCTGAACGACGTGCCTGCGGCGGGAGACGAGTTTGAGGTCTACCCCGACGAGAAAACCGCTCGGGCGGTGGCCGACAAGCGCATGCTCGATCAGCGTCAATCACGTTTGCAGCAGTCCATGGCTTCTCGCCGAGTCACCCTGAACACCATTTCGGCCCAAGTGCAGGAGGGCGATCTCAAGGACCTCAACCTGCTGCTGAAGGCCGATGTGCAGGGGTCTATCGAGGCGATTCTGGCGGCCCTACAGCAGCTGCCCCAGAATGAAGTACAGATTCGGGTGCTGCTGGCCGCCCCTGGGGAAATCAGCGAGACTGATGTCGATCTGGCTGCCGCCAGTGGCGCGGTTATCGTCGGGTTCAACACAACCCTGGCTCCGGGAGCACGGCAGTCTGCTGACCGTCTGGGGGTTGATGTGCGCGACTACGAGGTGATCTACAACCTGCTCGACGATATCCAGGGTGCGATGGAGGGTCTGCTCGACCCCGAAATGGTCGAAGAGTCGCTGGGTCAGGTGGAAGTGCGGGCGGTATTCCCGGTGCGCAAAGGGGCCGTGGCAGGCTGCTACGTGCTCTCGGGCAAGGTCACTCGCAACTGCAACCTCCGGGTTGTGCGAGGTGGCGAGGTGGTTTATACCGGCAAGCTCGACTCCCTCAAGCGGATGAAGGAAGATGCCAAGGAGGTAGCCTCTGGATTCGAGTGCGGTATTGGCATCGACAACTTCAGCGACTGGAAGGAGGGCGATATTATCGATGCCTTCAAGATGATCACCAAGCGCCGCACCCTGACTATGGCGTAGGTGAGGGCCTGACCGCAGTTTAGGCGGTCAGGTAGCTGGGCCCCAGCTGAGGTCCAGTGTAGTGAGCAACGGAGTGAACCATGAAACCCTGGCGCTGTGATCCATATTTGTGGGTACACCTGGCCGGTTTGGCTACCGTACCACTGTGGATCGACCTGTGCCTGCTGGGGCTGGCGGTGGGTAACCACCATCTGCCAGGGCTAGAGCTGGGGATAATTGTGGGCCTCGGGGTTTTGCCGGTGCTGGTGATGCAGCTTCGGCGACCCTTCTATATCTTTAGCCTGCCGGGGTTAGTGCTGCGCTCTACTGCCTTGCAGGACGACCAGCGTCGCCTGCTCACTCAATTTCGCCGGTGGCGGGTTCGGTTAGGGGCGCTGCTGGTGCCGCTGCCCCTGGTTTGGGGACTGATGAAACTCTATCCCCTGGCATTTTTGGCCCGCGAGATCACCCCCTTCGGTGATTTGGGCCAGCTGGGGGGATTGGCGATCGCAGCCCTCAGCTTCCTCATGGCTAACCTGTTTCTCCAGGTGCCGGTGGCGGTTCTGCAGGTGCTAGCCACCCCCGATCGCCGCATGCAGAGTGTTTTGCCCTACCCCGTCGACAAACTTGCCGCCGACTTTACTCGCCTGGGTCTACCGGTGGGCAAGCTTTTGCCGGATATTGCGCTGTCGGCTTCAGATCGTCCAGAGCCCCTAGCCCCTCAACCCGCTACCCGTCTAAGGGATAGGGAGGGCGGACCTCCGACTCATATCCAACACGAGGCCCGGGAAAGCGGCGAACCACTGCTCCACCACGGGGCCGCCGAGTTTCCGATTAAACCCTTGCCGAAGCAGAGAACCGAGGTTGGTCATACCCCGGAGACAGATGCTGAGATTGCCTCTGCCTCAGGGGAAGAGGCGGTGACCACCGCCGGAAAGAGGGATTGTCATACCGGCCAAGCTCCCGGTTTGAATGCTATGACACCTCCGGACTGGGCTGGCGAAAGCCCCCCTGTCGGTCAGGTGCGATCGCATTCTGAGGTCGATCCTGCTATCGAGGTCCCTGGGCTGAATAGCGATAGGACCATTTTCCCCCCGTCCCGGGAAACCGTAGATGCCGTTACCCAGGATGGCTAGGGGCTAGGTCGCCTAAACCATAGATTCTTTTCTATCTAAGAGACTGTGGCTTTTGTCACATTAGACCCAGGGCGGTTGCGCTATGGTGTAGAAGTAGTCGTTCATTGCTCCAGGGCGTTCTCTTGGCTTGATTTCTACTCGAGCCCGCCTGATTCTTGGAATGACATTAAATTTAGCGTTGATCTAAGATTTCTTTGAGGCAGCCATGGCCGTATCTCGTTCCCTACCCTCCACCCAGCTTTCTGACCACGCCCGCATTTGGTACAGCCTCAAAAATGCGATCGCCGGCAGCTCTGGCTTTAAAAGCTGGAAGGGTGAGCTACCTGAGGCTGAAGCCGAAGCGGCTCCCCTAGATCAGCTAGTGCGCCGCTACCTGCGCGAAACCCTGGAAACCCTAGCCTACTAGGCTTTGTAGTACTGACTATACCAGTCCACAAATTTCCCTATGCCCTCCTCAATGGGGGTAGAGGGCGCAAACCCGACATCCGCCATTAGATCGCTCACGTCGGCATAGGTGGCGGTTACATCCCCTGGCTGCATGGGAGCCAGAATGATTTGGGCTGTGGTGCCTAGGGCTGCTTCAATCACTTGGATGAAGCGCATCAGCTCTACCGGCTGATGGTTGCCAATGTTGTAGATTTTGTAGGGAGCCTGGCTGTCGCTAGCTTCATCTTGTCTAGCTGTAGGGGGATGGTGCATGACCCGCACTATCCCTTCTACCACGTCATCAATATAGGTAAAGTCACGCTTCATTCGCCCTTCGTTGTAAACCTGGATAGGACGATTGCCTAAAATTGCCTCGACAAATTTAAAGTAGGCCATATCGGGTCGACCCCAGGGGCCATACACCGTGAAAAAGCGCAGCCCCGTGGTGGGGATTTGGTACAGGTTGCTGTAGGCGTGGGCCATCAGTTCGTTGGCTTTCTTGGTGGCGGCATAGAGAGATACCGGGTGGTCAACCCGGTCATCGACCGAAAAGGGTACCTTGCGGTTGGCCCCGTACACCGAACTCGACGAGGCAAATACCAGATGCTCAACGCCCATCAGGCGGCAGCCCTCTAGCAGATTCAGAAAGCCTGAGAGATTGCTGTCGGAATAGGCAAAGGGGTTTTCTAGGGAATAGCGCACCCCTGCCTGGGCCGCCAGGTGCACCACACAGCTGAAGCGATGGTCGCGAAAGAGCTTGAGCATGCCCTCCCGGTCGAACAGATCGAGCTGTTCAAAGGTAAACTCGCCGTAGGGGGTTAGCTGGGCTAGGCGATCGCGCTTGAGGGCTACATCGTAGTAGTTGTTGAGGTTGTCAATGCCGTAGACCGTCTCCCCACTATCTAGGAGTTGTCGGGCTACAAAATAGCCGATAAACCCCGCTACCCCAGTCACCAGTACTACGATGATCGCCACCTCCTTCTTTGCTGTAATAACTTAGGTAAACCCACGGCGGACTGGGCTACTAAGCCCCTAGAATCTTAAGTCTTTTGCCTAATTTTGCCCCCGATGGCCTCGGCGAGAAGCCATTGCCGTCATCGATGCTAGGATCAGGCCAAAGTAACACAGAAGAACGGAAAAGAGAAAGGACGTAGTCGTACATGCAAGAATTTGAAAAAACAATATCCTTCGGCGGTCGCGATATTCACCTAAGGGGGGGGCTGCTCGCCCCCCAGGCCGGGGGGGCTGTGCTGGTGCAGTCGGGGGAGACGGCGGTTCTGGTGACCGCCACCCGCTCAGCTGGTCGCCAGGGCATCGACTTTTTGCCCCTGCTAGTAGACTATGAAGAGCGCCTCTACGCCGCCGGCCGGATCCCCGGCGGATTTTTGCGTCGGGAAGGACGCCCCCCCGAGCGGGCTACCCTGATCTGTCGCCTGATTGACCGCCCCATGCGGCCTTTGTTTCCCCAGTGGCTGCGGGATGACATTCAAATTGTGGCGACCACCCTGGCCATGGATGAGCAGGTGCCCCCGGATGTTCTGGCGGCAACCGGCGCGTCGATCGCGGTGCTGTTGGCCAAAATTCCCTTCTACGGCCCGATGGCGGCGGTGCGTGTGGGCTTGGTGGGCGACGATTTTGTTATCAATCCCACCTATAAAGAAGTTGAAACCGGGGATCTCGACCTGGTGGTGGCCGGTTCCCCCGATGGCGTGATCATGGTGGAGGCTGGAGCCAATCAGCTGCCCGAGGCCGACGTAATTGAAGCGATCGACTTTGGCTACGAGGTGGTCCAAGACCTGATTAAGGCTCAGCTTGAGCTGATCAAAGAGCTAGGCATTGAAGTGGTGACCGAGGTGGAACCCGAGACCGACCCCACCCTTGCCACCTTTATCGAAGAAAAGACCGCTGCGGCGATTAAAGAGGTGCTGAAGCAGTTCAGCCTTACCAAACCCGAGCGGGACGAAAAGCTGGATGCCATCAAAGATGAGCTGGTAGCTGCCATTGAGGCTCTAGAGGGTGAGCATCCGGTTAAAGTAGCCGTGGCCGAGAACAGCAAAGCCCTGGGCACCACCTACAAGTCGGTGACCAAGAAGCTGATGCGGCAGCAAATTGTTGAGGAGAAGGTCCGGGTCGACGGCCGCAAGCTGGACGAGGTGCGACCTATTTCGTGCCAGGTAGGGCTGCTGCCCAAGCGGGTGCACGGTACCGGGCTGTTTCAGCGAGGGCTGACCCAGGTGATGTCGGTCACGACCCTGGGCACCCCCGGCGATGCCCAAATGATGGACGATCTGCACCCCGACGAAGAGAAGCGCTACCTGCACCACTACAACTTCCCCCCCTACTCGGTGGGCGAGACTCGGCCCATGCGATCGCCCGGTCGCCGCGAGATTGGCCACGGGGCCCTGGCCGAGCGGGCGCTAGTGCCCGTGCTGCCCCCCCAGGAGGAGTTCCCCTACGTGATTCGGGTTGTCTCTGAGGTGTTGTCCTCCAACGGCTCGACATCCATGGGCTCGGTGTGTGGCTCGACCCTGTCTCTGATGGATGCGGGGGTGCCCATTACCAAGCCAGTGAGCGGTGCCGCCATGGGCCTGATCAAGGAAGGTGACGAGGTGCGTATTCTCACCGATATTCAGGGGATTGAGGACTTTTTGGGCGATATGGACTTTAAGGTCGCCGGTACCGACACCGGCATTACCGCCCTGCAGATGGACATGAAAATTACCGGTCTGCCCCTGCAGGTGATCGCCGACGCCATTAACCAGGCGAAGCCCGCCCGGCTGCATATTCTCGACAAAATGCTGGCTACCCTGGCTAGCCCAAGGACAGAGCTATCGCCCTACGCCCCCCGCCTGATCAGCTTTAAGATTGACCCCGAGATGATCGGGATGGTGATTGGCCCTGGCGGCAAGAAGATCAAGGCGATTACCGAGCAAACCGGCGCTAAGGTCGATATCAACGACGACGGCACCGTCACGGTATCGGCGATCGAGGGCGAAAAAGCCCTCAAGGCCAAAGCCCTGATTGAAGCCATTGTCTTTAAGCCCTCCGCTGGAGACGTGTTTGTGGGCAAGGTGACCCGAGTTATTCCCATTGGGGCCTTTGTGGAGTTTATGCCCGGACAGGAGGGCATGATTCACATTTCACAGCTGGCCGACTACCGGGTGGCTAAGGTCGAAGACGAGGTGAACGTCGGCGACGAGGTGATTATAAAGGTGCGCGAAATTGACGGTCGCGGACGGATCAACCTGACGCGCCTCAATATTCACCCGGATGAGGCATCCGCGGCTCGCGCGGCAGCCGGGTTGAGTTAGCGCAAGACTCGGCGAGAGGGGTGGGAGCCGCAGGTCTCCTCCCCTCTCGCCCCTAGAGCAACCTCAGGGTCCACAGGACAGCGTGACAGCGTTAACTAAGGGATCTGCGGGTTAATGGTGTACCAGGTGGCCAGGTTTTCTCCTGCAGGGAGACGCAACGCGAACGACTTCGCTCAACCTTCAGTGATCGAGGACTGAGCGAAGTCGAAGTCCGATCAGCGGGTACCTTATTTTCTTGCGAGTCCCTAAGCTGGTGCTCAGCTGACTGAGCCTGGGGTTGCCCTCAACCGGTTAGTAGCCCTACCTGGCGCTAACTGGTCAGCGTCCTACTTTTCCCCTGCACCAAGATTAACCCCCGAATTCAGCGTTGCACGCCGCAACATTTGATTCGGGGGTTCTTTTCTTAGTAGGATGCAGGGATGCAAGTTTGTAGACCTAGCCTCTAGCCTTAAATACCGTGCGAAAAATTGTTATTGCTGGCAACTGGAAAATGTATAAAACCCAGGGGGAAACCCTGGACTTTTTGCGTCATTTTCTCGGACTAATTAGCGACACTCCGGACGACCGTGAGATGGTGCTCTGTGCGCCCTTCACCGCCCTGGGAATGCTCTCTAAGAGCCTGCACGGTGCCCGGATTAAGGTGGGGGCCCAGAATATTCACTGGATGCCAGAGGGGGCGTTTACGGGCGAAATTTCTGGGGATATGCTGCGGGAGCTGGGGGTGCGCTACGTGATTGTGGGCCACAGCGAGCGGCGCCAGTACTTTGCCGACACTGACGAAACCGTCAATATGCGCCTGCAGGCAGCCCAAAGTTGTGGTCTAACCCCGATTCTGTGTGTGGGCGAGACCAAAAGCCAGCGCGATGCCGGCGAAACAGAGTCGGTGATTACCACCCAGATCGAGAAAGGCATGGTCGATGTCGATCAGTCCAATCTGATCATTGCCTACGAGCCAATTTGGGCGATTGGCACTGGCGACACCTGCGAAGCCGCCGATGCCAACCAGGTGATTGGCGGTATTCGCAAGCTGCTGAAGAATCCCGATGTCACCATTCAGTACGGCGGTTCGGTCAAACCCGGTAACGTAGACGAACTGATGGCCCAGCCCGAAATTGACGGCGCTCTGGTAGGTGGTGCCAGCCTAGAACCCGACAGCTTTGCCCGCATCGTTAATTTCCAATAGCAACGGTGCTACTTTCTAAAGTCATCCTGGTGAAACCGGGGCGCTGGTCTTTGGAAACTTAGTATCAGTACAGGTGCGTGACTAGTTTGTAGGGCCAGTCTGACCCGCCTGATAGGAACCTGGGGAGTTAGCCATGAATGTACTAGTGATAGATGTTGGGGGCAGCAACGTGAAAATTCTGGCTACGAATCAGACTAAGCCTCGCAAGTTTCCCTCTGGCCCCGTAATGTCTCCGATCGAGATGGTCGCTGGGGTAAAGGAATTGGCCCAGGATTGGGCCTATGACGTGGTGGCGATCGGCTATCCGGGGCCAGTGCGTAGGGGAGAAATCGTCAAAGACCCCCACAACCTGGCCCCTGGCTGGGTGGGGTTTGATTTTGAGGCGGCCTTTGGTTGCCCGGTGCGAATTATTAATGACGCAGCCATGCAGGCCCTGGGTAGCTACGAAAGCGGTACGATGCTGTTTCTGGGGCTGGGTACGGGGCTGGGGTCGGCCATGGTGGTGGAGGGGGTGGTGGTGCCGCTGGAACTGGCCCACCTTCCCTACAACAAAGGCACCTATGAGTACTACCTGGGCAAGCGTGCCCTCGAACGCCTGGGCAAAAAGAAATGGCGCGAATACGTGAAAATTTGCGTAGGTCAGCTGATTGCGGCTCTACAGCTCGATGATGTGGTGATCGGCGGTGGCCAGGTTAAGGTGCTGAAGGAACTCCCCACGGGCTGTCGACCGGGCCAAAACAGCAATGCCTTTTTGGGTGGCTTCCGCCTGTGGGACCCGGTAGTTTAAGGTGTCACCAGCCCGTTTTGGATCTGGGTAATCCACCGTTTTTGGCTAAGAGTATCTATGACCCTAGGGGGTTGACTACTCGGCGATGCTTCCAGACGGGTTGGGTTCGCACCCCTGGGCTGGATTAATGGGCTGGATATAGCCCTGGTTATAGGTGCTGCCGTCGGGCATCGTAGCAAACTCTAGGCGAGCCCCGGCCAGGTTGGCATTGGTGAGATCGGCTTCGTAGAGGTCAGCGTAGCGCAGGTCAGCCCCGCGCAGATCGGCGTTTGATAAATTGGCCTGACGGAGGATAGCGCCGTAGAGGCTGGCCTCTGATAAATCGGCCTGGTGTAGTTGGGCTGAGCACAGCGCGGCATCCCGTAGCTCGGCCTGGGTCACAGATGCGTTGGTTAGATCGGCTCTGACTAAATTTGCGTGAAGCATCTGAGCCTGACTCAGGTCGGCTTGGGTTAATTGGGTATCGGAGAGATCAGCGCCCTGAAGGTTGGCCTGGGTTAGGGTAGCCTGCTTCAGATTAGCGCGGTGCAGCACAGCGTTGATGAGCTGGGTGCGGGTCAGATTGGCCTCCGATAGGTCAGCTTCTCGCAGGTTTTTACGACTCCAATCCTGGTCGCTGAGATCCGCTGCGGCTAGATCACACTCCTGGCAGCGTCGTTCTGCCGCAGGCAGAACAAATCGCACCGCTGCCACAGCATCTGTAGCAGTCTCGGTAGTGGTCTCTAGGGATGGATAGTGCACCAGTTGTTCCCGCGCTATTCGCAGGGCGGCGGGAGCGATCGCAGTGATCAACACCATCAGGCTAATTAAAATGTTCCACCGCATGATCTGACCCGATGGGGAAAGGTTGCTTTCCACTCCTCAGCGCTTCAACCCAAAAACCGGAGGATTTTCATCAGGCTAAGGTGTGCGTTTGGGGCGTTTTTGTGAAGACTGGAAGGAAGGGGGAAAGAAGAGTATAGTATGTCCGTGAAATTACTGAGATAGCGCTAAGAATTCATCAAAGTATCACAGAGTTGCGTCCGTGAATTCGCAGATTTTTCCGGTCTTTTGCGTATTCTGAGGGAGTTCCCTAGAACGTGGGCGGGTCTGCTCACTGCGTTGCCTACTATGGATGATTCTCCCTTTCGTCGAATCGTTTTGCCTGCCCTACTGGCTTCTAGTGCTGGATTTGCGGCCCTGACCTGGCCTCTAGCCTCTAACTACAGTGAGGGGATATCGCGGCAATTGCCGCCCCCTCTCAACCATTGGGGCGACCCGGCACTGATCACCAGTCAAGACAAGGAACTTTCAATTCGCTACATCGGCTTTGCTATTCTATCGAGCGTAGCTATTGGCGTTGGTACGGCGGGGGCTATGCGCAAGCGGGAGACCCGGATGCAGCGCCACCACCAACTTCTGCAGGAGGTGATGACGGCGTTGGAGGAGGGCCCAGCACTGGCTTCTGAGGGCGATCGCTCTCCTGCCCCTGCCGTCCACAGCGCGGGAACCTTAGCTAGCGGGGCGATCGCATCCTCAGAGTGCGCGGATTCCGTAGCAGTAGCCCCTGAGCCCCCTACCCTTGACTGGACCGAGCTGGTGCGCCCTGTCGCCTCTGACGAACCTGCCTTGGCGGCAGCGGTGTTGTCTACCCCGATGGACGCACACCAGATTTACCAAATCCGAGAGGTTAACCAGCACCACTGTCTGGCGCTCAAGATAGGCGATGAGTATTACCGCTTTTACCGTCAGCGCCCTAGCCTTGACAGAGCCCAAATCCTGGTGCAGCAGCTGCAGCGGCGGGGGCAAGGGGCGATCGCTACCCGTGACGGTAGCGGCTATGTTGTTTGGATACACCAGCCCGACCCGATCAACCCCATTGCCCCCTGGCCAGTCAAGACCGCAGGGGGCAGCCTCTGCTAGCGCGGCTAAGGATCGGCTAAGGAAAGGATGCGGAATGACTTCATGGTGCGCAACCGTTGGCAAGGGCTCGCAAAAACGGTGTACCAGAGCACGCCCGCGACCTAAACGGGTGAGATATCCAGGGGATATAGATCTGGCCTCAGTCCGTCGGTCAGAGATCGTTCTGCGTTGTACCACCTTGGCCTGAGCTAAACCTGACTAGAGTGAACTTGACTGGCGCTCAAGTTCGCCAGACTGTGACGCCCTAAATCAGTAGACTAGGCGTTATTGAAGAAGCTCGCTTAACGATAGAGGCGCATTGGTTTGGCGCTGATCTTCGGGGGTGAGGGTATAGGGCAGGGGCGGCTCTGGTACCAGCAGGTACCGCTTGCCCCAGCCGCCGTTAGCGCGGGCCAGGTCGGAGGGAGGGATCGTTTTCCCCTGAGGGAGACCCACCGTGAGAGATTCAGCGACCCATAGAAAGGGCTCTCCGGCGGAGGTAACCCGGAGCACTCCAGAAACTCGCCGTCTTCCCTCCTGGGCCAGCACATCGCCCATGACAGAGCCCAGGGAATGGGGGGCCAGAGTAATGGCAAACTGCACGCTCTCGTGCGGCTGCACCGCTAGGCTTAGGGCTTCTGCCTGGGCTTGCCAGGACTCCTGGTAGTGGCCATCTGGGGCCACTTGCCAAAGATTGAGCTGGGCCGACCACTTACCGTTGGTAACCTGAACGGGCTGATAGTCGAGCACTGAGTAGAGGGGCTCGTCTTTGGCGGCGATCGCCCTACCAGACCGCTCTGATTCCAGGGGAGCACCTGAACCAACAACTGCCACATCCTGAGGCACCCAGTACCGCAGGGCGATCGCCGTTAGCGGGGTCTGATCCGGCAGGTTGGTGGTGCCTGTCAAAACAAAGCCACCATTTTCCAGGGGCGTAGCCTCTAGGGTGAGGGTTGTAGCCTCTGAAAGGGGGGGGAACCCTGGCTGCAGTGAGGCGCGGCAGCTAAGGCAGGCTACTAGCAGCACCACTAGCCAGAACTGAGGCTTCTTTAGCCTAGTTATCATCATTAATAGATAAATAGAAGGATTGATACAGATCTGTGCGTTGGCTCTATGTAAGCACAGGAGACAGACAACATCCACAGGAACATGCTGTCTTTTTTAACTCCATAAAGATAGTGGCAGGTGCTCAATTTTTCGAAAATTTATCCTGATGGAGATAAATTCCTGGGTAAGAAGATACAGAGCTAAAGCCTAAGTCAAACTGCTCTGTGAGCTGACATCCTCCTGGAATCGTTATCCCGTCACTAGATACCCACGTTTGACTATCAGCTCTCTTCATCAAATGGATGAGTTCGTAAAGTTTCGATATTGACAAAATATCTAGCCGCCTTAATCGAGTAGGTACGCTCACCTGAGGTGAGG
Organism: Nodosilinea sp.; assembly: GCA_041739575.1. GTDB lineage: Bacteria > Cyanobacteriota > Cyanobacteriia > Phormidesmidales > Phormidesmidaceae > Nodosilinea. Next base: position 36,253 of record JBGSNT010000038.1, read on the forward strand.
AGTTTGAGATTCCTGAACATAAGCTAAGACCCTGATCGAGCTGGCTAAAGGTTGATTTTCTAGAGCTGAATTAATTGAGCTGTCACTTACAGATAACTCAATTGATGAATCATAAAAAATCGGCTTTTGGTTTGAGCTTAGGCATCTAGTCTGGTTCTGCTTAGGGGACTAGGCTCTGTTGTGCTTGAGTATTTTTCTATTTATTTTGAGTATCCTATGGCCTATTTTCTAGGTGATTGGAGGGCATTTTTATGGGCTCTACACTCCGGCATGGCCAGCGCTGTGATGCTGGTCTCAGTACTGTACGGCTTTATTCCGCCGGCCTGGGGGAATGAGATCGCTAGGCAGAGTGGGGTGATTGCATCGGAGTCTTGGGATCTAAGGGAGGCAATGCCGCCGCCATTGCCTAAACCAGGGTTAGCCAAACTAGATCCTGCCTTGATATTGGCCGAGGGGTTGCCCGTCGTTGCTCCCCCTGAGGCTGACCCTCAGCGCTGGACTGAGGATGGGAAAGAAGGTTTTGCCGAGGGTCTTGACGCCGCCGCAATCACCTTCGATGCTCCGCCGTCCTCTGGAGATATCTCCAGGGATGATAGCTCCGTGGCTCCAGAGGTAATCACAGCAACCCTGTCTGAGGCACCAACGCTAGATCCAGAGACCCTTTTGCCCCCAGCCCCGGTAGAGCGGTCTGAGGTCTTTTTCCAGGCGGCCTATCTGCAACAGGGCAACGATATTTCGGCCCGGCTGCGGGGGGGCGGCATCTACGTGCTTAGTCCTTCGGTGTTTGCCGGGGTGACCGCCGACCTGAGTACTGGCCCGGCCTTCTCCGAGGGCGATCCAACTGGCCTTAGCCTGAATGAACTATACCTGACGGCATCGCCTGCCAATCTGCCTGAACTGCGGTTTACGGTAGGGCTGATGGATTTGACCTCCTACCTCGACCGCAACAGCTTTGCTAAGGATTCATTGGTTCAGTTCTTTAATCCAGTGTTTCAAACGAATCCGGCCCTGAGCACGGTGAACGTGGCCTCACGTCCGGGTGCCCTGGTGAACTGGATGCCCGTTGATCAGCTCTATCTGACCGCGACCGCCTTTTCTGCCAACCGCAATCTAGGGGAGCTTGCCCTTAACTCGTTTGCTGGGGAGGTGGGGGTGCGAGTTGGCAATGTCATTGTGCGGGGTACCTACGTCACCTCTGAGGACGCTGGCCAGGCCGATGGCTTTGGGGCAGTTAACGGCGCTGAGCAGGGAAGCGGTCTGTTTGGACCGATGCCGGGCGATCGCGAAACAGGCTTTGGCCTCAATGGCGAAGCGTTTATTCCGGCGATCAAGCTGGGGCTGTTTGGCCGCTACGGTTGGTACACCAACCAAACCCAGGGGAGTAGCGGCCAGACCTACAGCCTGGGCGTTAACGGGCTGGATGTGTTTCTGCCGGGCGATCGCCTGGGTCTGGGCTATGGTCTGCAACTCTCTAACGCTGCCGTGCGCCAGGCCAACAATAACACCACCCCCGATGTGTGGGAGCTGTTCTACGACGCTGAAATTATCGACAACCTGCGGGCCGGGGTGAGTGTGCAACAGCGCAACGCCTTTACGGAGACCTACCTAGGCTTTCGGGTGCGCTACGACCTGAGATGGAACCCCTTGCGGAGGGCAACGGAATGAACTGGCAAGCAATGGTTAGTGAGTTAAGCAGGCCTAGCTCTCCACCATTCCCCCATGGCGGGGCAGGGGAGCACAGGCGGGCGGCTTTCCTGAAAAGAATGGTCGGGCAGTCTCTCCTGACCCTAGTGCTGGTGTTAGGGGTGGACCTTGCCCTGGGTGGCACCGCCCTAGCCCAGCGATCGCCCCTAACTAACCAGGGCTATGCCCTGCTGGAACGGGGCTGGGTGAATGACGCGATCGCCGCCTTCCAGGCCGCCCTCAGCCGCCAGCCAACCTCGACAGAGGCGCGGCTGGGGCTGGCGATCGCCTACCAGCGAGCGGGCCGCGATGCCGATGCCTGGCGGGCCTACCAGGCGGTGCTTGAGGTGAATCCCGAAAATGTCATAGCCCTGACCGCCCTGGGCGAACTGGGAGCCTACCGGCCCGAGTGGCAAACCGGAGGCATTGCCGCCCTCACCCAGCTACTAGAGCAAAATGCCGAGGATACCGTTGCTCGTAGCCAGCGAGCATTGCTCTACGGCTACCAGGGGTGCTTTACCGAGGCGCTGGCCGACTACGATCTGCTGTTGGCCAAGAACCCTGCCCCTGCAACGCTACTGGAGGCGGCGCAGATTTATGCCTTTAGCGGTGACTATGCGGGTTCCCTTGCCCTGTTCAATCGCTATCGCCAGACAGGGCCGTTTCCCCTGGCGGCACTGCCGACCTACGCCCTGGCGCTGCAAGAGAGCGGCCAAGCGGGAAATGCGATCGCCCTGCTAGAGCCAGAACTTAGAGACGCCAGCCAAGTCGATGCCCTGTCCTTGAGCCTTCGCACGGGCCTAGCCACCGCCTATGCCGCCAATGGCCAAACCGCAGAAGCACTGGAATTGTTAGAGCTGCTGGTGGGCCAGGCTACTGCCCGTCTGCCCCTGGCCCGTGCCTACAGCGCCATCGGCCGCCGTCAGCTCGACCCCGATCTGTTTGAGCAGTCCACTATGCTTTACCAGCAGGCGCTAGCCGATACACCAAGCCCGAGCTATGGTCTGCGGGTTGAGGTGGCCGACGTGCTGAGCGAATGGCCCGACACCGCAGTCCTCGCTCTAGATATGTTGGTGCAACTGTCACAGGAAAATCCAGCTGTGGCGAGTCTGGCGGTCAAGTCCCACCTGCTGGCCTACCGCTTGGGGACAGAAAGCGCCTCGGCTGTGGCCGAGCAACTGTTGCCGCTGGTTACGCCCGTACCCGCCTCGAAGCCAGAGCAGCGAGCGATCGCCACCGCTCTGATCGGCATTGATGCCCCTGACCCGGCCCTGCTGCCGGTGTACGAAACCGTGGCGGCGACGGTGGATGCCCCCCTACTCACCTACCGCATTGCCCAGACTTACCTCAGTCAGGGTAATTTGGCCGCCGCCCGGGATGCCCTAGAGCGCTATCAAGCCATGGTCACAGGCCAGACCGACTGGGGCACCGCTCTGCTGGTGGCCGATTTGGAGCGGCAGTTGGGGAATCTAGAGGCCAGTGCCCTTCGGTATGAAGCGGTGATTGCCGCTCAGCCTGGGGCTACCGTAACCGCCGATGCGCTGCGGGGGTTGACCTTTGTCCGAACCCTACAAGGCCAGCCTGAGGATGCGCTGCCGGTTTACAAGGCTGCCATTGAGGCCGCCCCCGACGACCCTACCCTACCCCTCGGCTATGCCCTACTGGCCTACCGCACCGGGCAAATCACCACCGCCGCCGCCACGGAAACCTTGGCGGGTTGGTTAACGTCCCAGACTTTGGACAATCCCCCGCCAGAATTGTTTGAGCTGGTCGGCGTACTTCCCGCCGACGGCCAACGGGCCAGCCTCTACCAAACCCTGTTAGCCCTGCACCCCGACGATCTCTGGCTGCAATGGCGCACAATTCAGCTCCTAGGCCTGACTGACCCCACCCAGGCCCAGACCGAACTAGACGGGCTGATGACCACCCACCCCGATGATCTCACGGTGTATTTCTGGCAGGGTGAGCTGGCCCAGCAGCAGGGCAATCTACCCCTGGCCGCCGCTGCCTACCAGCAGGTGCTCGATCGCAACCCCGAGAATCTTGGTGCCCTCAGCGCCCTGGCCGGGGTGCAGTTTCAGGCGGGCAACTTGCCCGTCGCTCGGGCTCTCTACAGCCAGGTGCTGGCGCTAGAGCCTAACTACTGGGAAGCCTGGTATGCGATCGCAGAACTCAACATTGCCGACGACCAAAAGCTTTCAGCCCTAGACCTGCTCCAGCAAATTCCGCCTGAGGCTATCCCAGTCAATCTGGAGCAACGCACCCAGGATGTAGAGTTTGACCTACTGCGCCGTCGGGGTTTTCAGCCCAGCTGGGAGCGCTATTAACCGCAATGTATATCTCTGCCCATCTACTCTCCCCTACACCTCTACTCCCCTATCCCTCCCCGGTGACCTACCATGCTGCAACGTCTCTGCTTTAGGCGATCGCCCCGGCGACTGCTGCTTTCGGTGCTGCCCCTGGCCCTAGCGCTGGCAATAGTGGCCCCCGGTTGTACCCAAACCCTCGCCTGCCCTTGCCTAGAGCCGGGAGCGACCGCAGCCCTGACGTTGCCGGTCGAGAGTGTCCACAATGACGTGTTACTAGAAAGCTGGCAGGCCTACCGCACCCGGTTCATTCAGGCCGATGGTCGGGTGATCGATCGAGAGGATGGCGATCGCACCGTCTCGGAGGGGCAAGCCTACGCTATGCTGCGGGCCGTTGCCATCAACGACCCCGCCACCTTCGATCGCACCTACACCTGGGCCCAAAACAACCTCGCTCGGGTCGATGAGGCTGGGCAGCCTAGCGATCTGCTCTGGGCCTGGAAGTGGGGCCAGCGTCCCAATGGCTCCTGGGGCAACCTCGACGCTAACTTTGCCACCGATGCCGATATTGATGCCGCCACCGCGCTCATTTGGGCGGCAGAGCGCTGGTCCTGCCCCCAGTACCTCGATGACGCCCGCGCTCGGCTAGCCGACATCTGGGAGTACGGCACCGTGCAACTGCCCGACGGTACTCGTCAGCTCATCCCTGGCCCAGCTGAAGCCTTTCGCCTGGAGCCAGCGCAGATCATTCTCAACCCGTCCTATTTTGCCCCCGCCAGCTTTCGTCTATTTTCCGAGGTCGATCCTGACCACGACTGGCAAAGCCTGATCGACAGTGGCTACACCATGCTCGACGAGCTGTCAGACTTTTCTGCCACGGGCCTGCCCCCCGACTGGGTCGCCTACACCCCGGCCCTCGGCACCTATCGCCAGCTTCCCCTCGACTACCCTCTGCAAAGCCGCTACAGCTTTGATGCCTATCGGGTGTGGTGGCGCATCGCCCAGGATGCCGCCTGGTTCAACGAGCCTCGGGCCCAGGCGTACCTGGAGGCCCGCACCCCAGAACTGATCCGCCGCTGGCAGCGGGATGGCCGTCTACCCGCTCGCCTTACCCTCGATGGGGGGGCCGAGTCAAGCTACGCAGCCACCGCCCACTACGCCATGCTGTACCCCGCCCTGCTGCGGGTGGAGCCCAGCGTAGCTGACGAAATTTACCGCCAAAAAATCCAGCCTGTCTACAAAGAGGGTTTTTGGGATAGCGACATCGCCTACTACACCCAAAACCTCGCTTGGTTCGGCCTGCTGCCGTTAGAGATTTCCCCCGATCGCCTCAGCGCCGAAGCCAGCCCATGCCCGTCCTAATGGCTGACTGTCCTCCTCCTATACAAACGCCCTATTCTTAATGGCTCACATGCTGTTACCAACGCTCACCCTCCGGGCCCGCCGTCGCTTAGCCCTCTATCTAGTCACCCTGTTGCTTGCGACCGGGCAGCCCCTTTTAGCCCAGGACGCCCCCAGCGGTGAAGCAGCCCCAGCCCTGGCCGAAATTGCCCTGCCCACCCAGCCGCCCAAACCTCCGGTGATTGCCCCCGATGAACCAGGCCAGTACGTACTGGAATTTAACCGCAGCCCAGTGGTGGGCAACCGGCTGCGCTTTAGCGGCATCTACGACGAGCAGCGACTGTACTTTACCCGCCCCCGCCATTGGGAACCTCAGTCAGTCAAGGTGCTGCTGCGCTATCGCCATTCCGCCGCCCTCTACGCCACCCGCTCGAACCTGACGGTGCTGATCAACGGCACCAGCATTGGCAGCCTGCCCCTCAACCAGCCCATGGGCGAAATTGGCGATGCCGTGATGGAGGTGCCCATCGACCTGCTGCAAGACAATAACGAGCTGGTACTGGCGGCTCTGCAAAATAATTCCCCCACCTGCACCATCACCATCCCCTTTACCCTATCGGTCACGCGGGTGCTAATTGCCGAGAGCCGAGGCATGCGCATGGCTTTTCCCGTCGATGCGATCGAAGAAATCTTCGCCCTCCCCCCAGAAGCCATTCTCTCCACCGCTGGTCGCGACAGCTTTGAGTGGAACGGCGAGTTGGTACAGCTGGTGCGCCTAGCCGACTGGCTCCACTTCAACTGCCCAGTGGTGCTCGAAAGCCCCGAAACCGCTCCCGCCATTGCCACCCCCACGGTCATGCTCGTGCGGGCCAACCAGCGCTGGGTCGGCATCCAGGTGGAGCGATCCTGGGGTGAACAGGAGGTTGCCCTCCGCCGGGTGGTCGGCAACCTGCCCATGCCTAAGGGCTTCAACAGCTGCACCATCATGGGCGACGGCCAGGTCGTGCCCCTGGTCAACACCGCCGAGCTGCTGTACTGGATTGCCAGTTGCGAAGCCTCCGGGGCCAATACCCTCGATGAAACCGAGCTTCCCGCCCTACTGGCCAGCGGCCCCCACTACGAAGCCAGCACCGTCTCCCGCAGACCCACGGTGCTCCTGATTGATGATTCCATCAACGTGCGGCGACTGCTCGCCCTCACCCTTGAAAAAGCAGGCTATCAGGTAGCCCAGGCCAAAGACGGCCAGGATGCCCTCGACAAACTCACCGCCGGTCTAGCGGTAGAAGCCATTATCTGCGATGTCGAAATGCCCCGCCTCGACGGCTACGGCTTTTTGGCTCGGCTCAAAACTGAACCCGACCACGAAGATTTGCCCGTGGCCATGCTCACCTCCCGCAGCAGCCAAAAGCACCGCCAACTGGCCATGAGCCTGGGGGCCGCCGCCTACTTTACCAAACCCTATAACGAGCAAACCCTGCTGAAAACCCTCGAAGACCTGATTCAACCTGTCTTAGTGTCCTAGGAGCCCCCCTTGTCCTACACCGCCCTCGCCCGCTACCGTCGCCTACCGGCGCAGGAACCCACCCTCAGGCTGATAGCCTTTCAGCTCCGCCACAACTGGTTTTGTCTACCCTTGGCCATGGCCCGCCGGGTCATTCCCGCTGTGGGCCAAAACTCGGCAGTGAGCCTGGGGTTAACCCAACTCCACCATGAAAATGTTCCCATCCTGAATATCGCCGACCGAGTCTATCACGCGGCACCGCTGCTGCCAGGGTACGAGGACACAACGCCACCAGTAGAGCCGCCCAGCTCTCATTTGCAGTCCATTGTGGTAATTGACTCACCCCGATTTGGCCTACTAGGGCTGCTAACAGACGGTATTCCTAGCCTCAAACGCGCCCGCCAGTCGGCCTTCAGCCCGATACCAGCCACCTACTTAAGGATTAAGCATTTTCAGGGCATCAACATCCTGGTTACCCTTAGCGAGACTGAACCCCCTCTATTTTTGCTGGAGATTGACGCGCTGCTGCCCTGATCGGCCAGAGCTGGCGCTGAGGGATCAAGCATGACAAAATTCCTTAGCTGTCGCCCCTGGCCATGGTGATCAGGGTTATGGTCAGGCGACTGGTGTGGTTCTTCCCCCTGATATTGTTTCAAAGGTCTTCTTAGGGGGCGAACTGGATGGTCGGCTCGCACTGCACCGGAAAGTTCACCGAATTAGCGATGAAGCACTTGTGATGGGCCTGGTCATGGAGCTGTGTTGCCAGGGCCGCATCGCTCTGGGGGGAAAGGGTGACCACCGGCCGCAGTAAAACCTTAACAAACTTTCCGCTGCCGTCTTCGGTTTCAACCATGGTGCCGAGGGGATAGTCGGCGTAGCCGGTGACGATCACCTTGGCATCGCTGCACAGGTGCAGATACCAGAGCATGTGGCAGCTCGACACCGAGGCAACCAACAGTTCTTCGGGGTTGTATTTGCCTCTATCGCCACGAAAGGCTGGGTCGGCGGAGGCTGCAATGGTGGGCTTGCCGTCTACGCTGATGCTGTGGGCGCGATCGTAGACACGGTAATTCTCCGTGCCCTGGCCCAGATTGCCGGTCCAGTGCAGCTCGAGCTGATAGTGGTGGTTTTTCGGTTGGCTCATGCTAATTCTCGCCATTTCAGGGCTTTTTGCTCCATGGTTTTGACAAACTCGTCTTTGCCATCCATGTAACCTTCGATATTGTTACGGACATTCCGCAGGTTGATCAGCAGGTCAGATAATATTTTTGGCAGGGAGCGCCGAGGACCCTCAAGCCCTTCAGGCGTTCAGAGGTTAAATTAGAGATGTGAACTTGGCCGTTGGGCACGACCCGGTGAATAGCCTGAAAAGATTGAAAGATCCATCGTAAGGTCGGCGTTTGGGTGGGTCGCTTGCACTGGTCAAGCACCGTTTCATTGGCTCGCAAATGGGTGAAACAGGCCCAAATTTATCGCTCCGGTGACACCCAAGGTTCGTTGACCTCCGCTGAGCGCTAAGAACTCAATACGCTGCGTCGAGACTTAAAACGGGTGCGGATGGAGGGCGACTGCTTCAAAAAAGCCGCGACCTTCTTTGCTCAGGCAAGCTCAGATCCTATGAGTTAATTTAGCGCGAGAAGGTCAATGCTGATGAGAAGTAGAGTAACGGTGGTAGCCGGAATTAGCGAGAAAAAGTTGAGCCACGGCATCATTCGTGAGTGCTTTTAGCGTAGCGGATAGAAGCACTGGACGGCTTCACCGCCCAGAATGCCCCGATGAGGGAGCGTTCACCAGGGGATTCTACCGCTGGCAACGTTAGGTTTAGGCGGCACAAGCAGACTCTAGGGAGGTATCTAGGGGACATCGACAACGACGGTGGATTCGATTTTCTGGCTATTAAAGGTGAGCGCAGCGTGGTCGTTAGCGTTGAGAGCTACAGTTATTTCATTACGCCCACTGGCCAACTGGGGCAGATGAATCCAGGGGCCATAGACGCGCGAAATTTTCTCGCCGTTGATGTAGAGATGACCGTGGCCCTCCCCGGGGCTATTGGCCTGGTTGACTTGCTCTGGGGCAAAGCTAAAGTTGGTGGTCTGCACCTCTAGGTTCCACCCCTGCACCGGGTCAGGATAGACCACTAGCGTAACCGTTGGCACCGGCTGACCCGCCGGAACCTCGAGGGTGCTGTGATGACCACCGTGACTGTCACCCATATCATGACTGTCATTCATCTCATGGCTAGGGTCGTGGCCTTGGTCTATGTCAGCCTGAGAGACGAGTTGGCCACCGCCTAAGGCCAGGGCTAGGGTCAGCAGTGCAAGGGCAGGTTTAAACATCGGGGTTGAGCTGTGGGAGACTGTCATCTTTGTAGGTCTGTACTGAATAAACTGGGCTGGATTCACTGAGGTCGGGGCTGTGAGTGGCTACTATCCCATCAGCGTTTCAGGGGTTTGCCACTCGTTGAGCAGAGTGAGGATGTAATGGTGCAGATGGAGCTGTCCTTGAGCCTTGGCGCAGTCTGCGGCCTGGTGTAAGTCAGCCAGACTGCCGGTGCGATCGCCCAGCGCCTGCCTCATTACTCCCCGCTTTAAATAAGTACGAGCGTGGTCAGGCTCTAGATTAATCACCTGGTTGAGGTCGGCTAGGGCATCGTTGAATCGACCTAACTGGTGGCAGGCGCAGCCGTGGTTAAACAACGCCCGGGTGTCTTGGCTGTTGATCGCCAGAGCTTGGTCAAAGTCTTGCAGGGCAGCTTCTGGCTGGGCCGCCAAGAGCTTGGCCAGGCCGCGATCGTCGTAGATGTCGCTCAAGGACATCGGATCAGAGGCCAACACAGCCGCCTGATCAAAATCGGCGATCGCCGCCGGGAAGTTATGCAGGGCAATGTGGCCTAACCCCCGGTTGTAGTAGGCCCTATAGTCGGCTGGGTGGATCACTAAAACCTGGGTGTTGTCGGCGATCGCCTCAGCGTAATGGCCACGGCGATATAGGGCCAGCCCCCGGCTCAGGCGATAATCGATTGAGTCGGCATTGAAATCGATGGCCTGGGTGCAGGTGGCGATCGCCTTGTCGTACTGTTCTTGCTGAATTTCCAGAAGACAGCGATCGCCATAATCGGACGGTATCTGAGGTAGCGACCCAGCCTGGCCTACACTCGGCCAGCCTAGAGCTAGCAGTAGTCCCAAGCAGCCCACTATCAGTTGATAACCCCCCATGGGAGCAACCTCTCTAACGACAAAAAACCCCACTCGTCTAGGTCAATAGAAAGCGGGGCATAAGGAACTGGAGAAACGAGACTGAAGCTACCAACCCTGCTCGGCCTGGCTCAGTACGTAGGCCGCCACATCGGCGATATCCTCATCACTGAGCCGCCCCAGAAAGGCAGGCATGGCGTTTTTGCCTTTCGTTACCTGGGTGGTAATGGCCTCTAGGGAAGCCATATCATACTTTTCTAAATCGGCCTGTTTCAGAGTCTTGGCTCCGTTGACCACGTTGCCGCCGCCAATGTGACAGGCCGCGCAGTTGGTGCCAAAAATCTGACCGCCGTGGGCTGCATCCGCCGCCAAGGCCGCTGGCGTCATCCACAGGGTAAAGGCCGCGATCGCCGCTACCATAGCAAAACAAAATTTTCTCATCGCTAGCTTGCTAACCAAATTTTCTCTTCAGGCATTTTGCGGGGCCGCAACGGGGAAATCAAAAGACAGGCCGTCAACTATTGCGAAATGCAAACTCAACGCCTGGGCACCCTCCCCTGCCATCCCCTAAACTAGGGCTTACCCCACTTCGTTCTGGGTAAGGTCACTCGGCTATGGCTGGCCCTGACCCATTGACTCATTCCCCTATCCATCCCCCCACCCATGTCCCCCCTGCCCCGCCATCGTCCCCATCAGCTTTCCCTTGGGCCCCTAGAGGCCGAGATCTTGGCCATTGTTTGGGCTAAGGGAGGTGCCACCGTCAGGGATATTCACGACCACATTCTGGCTGACCCCAATCGCGACCTCACCCAGGCCTCGGTTACCACCGTGCTCCAGCGGCTGGCTAAGAAGGGCTGGCTGCGGCGCGAGGCGATTGAGCCAGCCCACCCCGGCAAACTGCGGCGCGTCTACCAATGGCAGCCCACGGTTTCCCAACAGGACGCCAAGCTGCTAGCGGCCCACCATCAGCTCCAAAGCTTTCTGGCGGTGGGTAGCCCGGACATTGTGGCGGCCTTTGCGGACAGTCTCGACGCCGCTGAATTAAGCAAGCTCGATGCGATCGCCGAGCGGCTACGCAGCCTGCGGGACGCTAAAGCGGGAGAGAAATAATGCACAGCAGCCTGATATTGCTGACGATTGTTGCGGCGGTGGTCTGGCGGTGGTGCCAAGCCGCCCCGCCAGAGCCGCCTGCCGATCGGCCCTGGTCCGTCCGCTGGGAGTCTGCTCTCACAGCCTTTTGCCTACCGCCGCTGATGATTCTGCTGGCCGCCGGGGCGGTGCTTGCCATGGGGCACCACGGCACCATGATGGGCCAATCGGTGAGCCCACTGGGGTGCTGGGTCAGTCTGGGGGCGTTGGCTCTGGCCAGCGGCGTTTTAGTCTACTCCCTGGGCCGGGCGGCTCGAACCGGTTGGCGGCTGCGGCAATACCCCCTGGTGGCTCTGCCGGGCGGCGGGCAAGCCCGTTGTTTGCCCACGGATCTGCCCCTGGCCGCCCAGGTCGGGCTGTGGCGATCGGCCTTAGTGGTCAGCCGGGGATGGCTAGAGCAGCTGACCCCAGACGAACAGCAGGCCATTCTGGCCCACGAACAGGCCCACGCCGCCTACCGTGACCCCTTCTGGTTTTTCTGGCTGGGCCTGGTGCGGCGGTTTTCCGGATGGCTGCCTCACACCCCAGCCCTGTGGGAAGAGCTGCTGCTGCTGCGGGAAATTCGGGCCGATCGGCGGGCCGCCAACACCAGCGATCCGCTACTTCTAGCCGAGCTGTTGGTGAAGCTGGCGCGCCAGATCCCCCTGGCCTCTGGAGATTTCGCCCTGGACGCTGACCTTGAGCCTGCGGTGGGGTTTAATGCCGCCCTGTCCCTCAGCCGTCTAGAGCAGCGGGTGAATGCCCTGGTTGAGCCCGGCCCGACCGATGCCGGGACCGGGCCCTGGCCAGGACGACTCCTCTGGCTGATGGTGCTGGTGCTGCCCCTAGCCGTGACCTGGCTCCACACCTGAGCCCCGGCCCCTAGGGCTGCAGCTGGGCCTGTAGCAAGGGCAGATCCTCGATCAGAAACACGGCCATGCGGCCCAGGTAAGCTGTACCGGCGGGATCGTAGGCAATCTCTT